>WJMD01000162.1 GCA_014728125.1 Candidatus Effluviviaceae Genus V sp. | reverse complement strand
GCCGCGGACCGGAGGCTCGAGCGGGCCGGGGGATCGGTCCGCAGAGCGCTCGAGTGGGAGGAGAAGGAGAGCTCTTGAGCTCGATCATCGTGCACGGAGGAGCCGGAGCCTTCGATCCCGGAGAGGACTACGAGAAGGGGCTCCTCGAGGCCATTGCCGCGGCGACCGCCTGCCTCTCAGACGGCGGCGCGGCCGTCGACGCCGTGGAGGCGGCCGTCATCAGCATGGAGAACGAGCCCGTGTTCAACGCCGGCTACGGCTCGTCGCTCAACTGGGACGGCGAGGTGGAGATGGACGCGTCCATCATGACCGGCGAGGGGGAGTGCGGCGCCGTCGCGTGTCTTCGCGCGGCCCGGAACCCGATCCGGGCGGCGCGGCTCGTCATGGATGAGCTCGACCACGTCATGCTCGCCGGCCCCGGCGCCGACGCCTTCGCCGCCGCGATGGAGCTGCCTTCGGGTGACCTGGTGACCGAGCGCCGGAGGAAGCTCCACGCGAAATACCGCGCGCAGTACAAGGCGGGGAAGGTCCTGCGGCACATGCCGAGACTGCGGGACGTCGAGGAGCGGCTCGGGCTCGGCACGGTTGGCGCCGTTGTCGTCGACGACGAGACGCGTGTGGCGGCGGCGACCTCGACAGGGGGGATGATGATGCATTTGCCCGGCCGCGTCGGCGACAGCGCCATCATCGGCGCCGGGACGTATGCGAACAGGGCCGGAGGCGTGTCGCTGACCGGCCACGGCGAGCCGATCATCCGGGACGCGCTCGGCAAGGTCGCCGTCGAGGCCATCGAGGCCAACGGCGCCAGGGAGGGCATCCAGACGGCGGTCGAGATCGCGCGGTCGCGGGAGGCGCGGATCGGCATTATCGGGCTCGAGGCGAACGGCGCCGCGGCGTACGGCTTCACGACGGAGGCCATGTGCTGGGCGGCGTCGCGCGACGGGGAGGTCCGGACCTTCCTGGAGGAGCGAACGTCGTGACGAAAGGCCCCGGGGCACTGGTCGAGAGACTCCAGCGGGCGACCGGATCGACCGAGCGGTCGGTCGTCGGGCTCTCCTCAGGCACGTCACGCGACGGCGTCGATGCAGCTCTCGTGCGGGTTCGGGGAGACCGACCGGACCTGTCGGTCGAGCTGGTCGGCTACCGCTGCATCCCGTACGAGGCCGAGCTGGCGGCGGCGCTCGAGGGCGCCGAGAGCGCCCCGGCGTCCCGTGCGGCACATCTCGACCTCGCGGTCGGTGAGGCGTTCGCGGCCGCGGCAGGGGCGCTTCTCTCGGAGCTCTCATGCTCGCCGGACGACGTCTCATGCATCGGCTCGCACGGACAGACGATCTACCACGAACCGCCGGGTCCGGGACGAACCGGCACGACCTTCCAGATCGGCGATCTCAACGTCATCGCCGAGCGGACGGGCATTCCCACCATCGGGGACTTCCGCCGGGCGGACGTCGCCGCCGGCGGGTCGGGCGCGCCGCTCATTCCACTCGTCGACTGGCTGCTCTACCGGCGTCCGAACGAGGCCCGTCTCCTCCTGAACATCGGGGGCATCGCCAATGTGACGATGGTCGTCCCGGCGCTCGAGGACATTGCCGCTTTCGATACCGGCCCCGGCAACACGCTCTCCGACGCGATCGTCAGGGAGGCGACGCACGGACGGCTGGACCGTGACGAGAACGGACAGCTCGCCCTCGAGGGAGCACCGGATGGAAGCGCGGGCGAGGCGTTCCTCGCGACGTACGACTACTTCACGGCGCCGCCGCCGAAGTCGACGGGGAAGGAGCTCTTCGGCGTCGACGCAGCCCGGCGGCTCTCGGAGCTCGCGACGGGAACCCGCGACATCGGATCACTCGGTCGTGAAGCGCTCAGCGACCTGCTCGCCACAGCGGCCCTGGTCGTCGGTCTGTCGATCGCACGGGGTCTCGAGATGCTTCCGTCCGACCCCCCGGCGTCGGAGCTCATCGTGAGCGGCGGCGGCGTGAGGAACCGGGCCATCATGAAGGCGCTCGACGAGAGCTGCGGCGGTCTCACAGTGCGCAGTCTCGAAGACCTCGGACACGACCCCGACGCCAAGGAGGCCGTCGGGTTCGCCGTGCTGGCGCACGAGACGCTCTACGGGCGGCCGGGGAACGTCCCCGGCGCGACCGGGGCCCGGCGGCCGGTCGTGCTCGGGAAGCTGGCGCCCGGGCTCTGACCTGGGTGCGCGGGGGGCGTCAGATGGTTCTCGAGAAGTCCGAACCCTGCTCTGAACGCCCGCGCGCGCGGTCGAACGAGAGGGAGGTTGCATGACGTCGGAGCGGCTGGCGGCCAGACTCGTCATGGTCGGCGCGCGGTGCGGCGAGGACGAGATCGAAGGATCGCGGCGGGAGGTGCTCCGGCTGGTCCGTGACCTCGGCGTCGGGGGACTCATCATCTTCGGCGGGCGTCGGGAGACCGTCGGAGAGCTCATCGCAGAAGTCCGCGCGGCGTCGCACGGGCCGCTTCTCGTCGCGTCCGACCTGGAACGCGGACTCGGCTGGCAGGTGAAAGGGGGGACGCTCCTCCCGTGCCCGATGGCGATCGCGGCGTCCGGGGACACCTCTCTCGCCTTCGAGGCGGGGCGAGTGACGGGGTCCGAGGCACGGGATGTCGGCATCGATCTGGTGTTCGCGCCGGTCGCCGACCTCGCGGACCGTCCGGACAACCCCATTGTCTCCAACCGCTCGTTCGGCGGCGACCCGCATGCCGTGCGCCGCTTTGTTCAGGCGTTCATCCGAGGCTGTCACGCCGGAGGAGCCGCGGCGACCGCGAAGCACTTCCCGGGGCACGGGAGGACGCGCACGGATTCCCACATCGAGCTGCCGACGGTCGACGCACCGGAGGAGCGGCTTCGCGGGCGCGACCTCGTCCCCTTCCGGGGCGCCATCGAGGCCGGCGTCGACGCGGTCATGACGGCCCACGTCGCCTATCCGGCGCTCGACGCCTCCGGCGGCCCGGCCGGCTTCTCCCGGACCGTCGTCACCGGTCTGCTCAGACGTGAGTTCGGCTTCGACGGGCTGGTCGTCACCGACGCGCTCGTCATGGGCGGCGTCACGGCGAACGGGGCCGAGGCCGCGCGGCGGGCGCTCGCGGCGGGAAGCGACGTACTTCTCGCGCCGGCCGACGCGCGCGAGACGGTCGAGAGCGTCGCGGGGGAGATCGAGGAGGATCCGGGAACGGCGTCGCAGGCCGAGCGTTCCGTCGAGCGCATCGAGGCGCTCGTTCGTCGTGTCCGCTCGGTGACGCCGCCGCCGGTCGACGGCTCGGAACTCGCTGACAGGATCGCCGGAGCGGGAGCGACCGTGCTGCGCGGTTCGGTCGGGCCGGACATCGGGAGCGCCGCCGATGTGGCCGTCGTCATCGCGGGGGAGCGGCGCCGGCTGCCGGACGCTCCCGAGCTTCTCACGGCGCTCCCGCGTGCCGTGCGCGGGCACGGGATTCTGCGGCTCGACGAGCGGGGAGAGATGATGGACAAGGCCTGCGAGGCGGCGCGAAGTGCCGAGCTCACACTGGTCGCCCTCTACGATGAGCCGGCGGCGTGGCGGGGTGGCCATCTGCCTCCGGACGCGGTCGTGGGGGGCGTCAGAAGCCTGCTGAGGGTGGCCCGAAACGCCGTCCTCGTCCTGTGTTGCCCACCGTTCGTTCTCTCCGAGCTCGATGCCGACTGCCCCGTGATCTGTGTCTGGGACACCGCGCCCGCCTCGGAACGAGCGGCGGCCGGCGTTCTCCTCGGCCGGTCGGCGCCGGGAACGCAGCCCGACGTTCTTCCGGGCGACGGTGCGTGAACCCGCGACACCCCGCGGCGGCTCTTGAGTCGGGGCTGCGGCGGGGGTATGCTGAATGTGCTCTCTGACCGCCTCGCGAGGACCAGAGCCGACAGGGGCCCTGAGCGGCCCCTGTCTCTCGTGTACGCACCGGAGCGTTCATGTCGGACCGGCAGACGAATCGATCAGAGCCGCCCGAGCGGCCCCAGGTCGACATCACCGAGGGGAACACCCTGCGGAACGTCCTGTACATGGGCATTCCCTCGATGATCGGCTTCGGCGCGATGACGATCTACAGCCTGACCGATATCTACTGGGTCGGCAGGCTGGGAACTGCTCCCGTCGCCGCCATCACGCTCTTCGCCGCCATCGCCTGGGTGCTCGGTTCGGCGAACCAGATCGTCGGGACGGGTTCGGTGGCGCTCATATCGAGGCGCTTCGGCGAGCGTGAGTACGAGGCCACGCGCGACGTCATCCGTCAGACCCTCTTCCTGAAGGCGGCCATCGCCGTCATCATGGCGGCGATCGGTCTCCTGGCACTCGAGTCGATCCTCGGCATCATGAACGCGGACGAGGCGGCGCGGTCGCAGGCGGTCGTTTACGGCAGGATCTACTTCCTCGGCCTTCCGTTCATGTTCTCCTCGTACACGATCTACACCGCGCTCCGCGGCGTCGGAGACGCGCCGAAGGCCATGTACATCATGCTCCTGTCGACCGCCCTGAACGTCGGCCTCGACCCTGTCTTCATCTTCGGGCTGGACATGGGGATCGCCGGCGCGGCGCTGGCGACCGTTCTCTCCGCCACGATCGCCGTTCTCGTCGGTGTCGTGGTGCTGGCGACCGGCTGGGCCAACATCCGGGTGCCGATGTGGGGGCGCTTCCGGCCCCGCTTCCGTGTGATGCTGCAGATCCTGAAGATCGGGATTCCCGCGGGCCTGAACGGCATTCTGAGAAGCACCGGCCACTGGTACGTCACGGCGCTCGTCGCGACCTTCGGGACGGTCGTCGTCGCGGCCTACGGAATCAGCGGAAGGATCCTGCAGCTCGGCATCCTGTTCGCCGTCGGGCTCAATCTGGGCTCGAGCGCCATCGTCGGACAGAACCTCGGAGCGCAGAAGAAGGAGAGGGCGCGCGATGCGGTCGTCAAGTCGACCCTTCTCGTGCTCGGTCTGACGGGCATCCTCGCGGCCGTCGAAATCGCGTTCGCACGACAGATCCTCGGCGTCTTCACGAACGACGCCGGCGTCATCGAATCGGGCGTTCTCCTCGTCCGCATCTTCGCCGTGTCGCAGATTCTCATCGGCATGCACATCGTCCTCTCCTCCGCTTTCTGGGGTTCCGGTCACACGTGGCCCCCGACCATCGTGACGGCCATCGTGCAGTGGGCGGTTCAGATCCCGCTCATCCTGGTCGTCATCCACGTGATCGGCGGGTCCGAGACGATGGTGTGGTGGACGATGCTCGTCGCTGCAGTGATTGAGGTGCTTCTGACCTACCTCTGGTTCCGACGCGGCAGCTGGATGCACCGGGAGGTCTGAGTTACACGTGATCTTCGGACTCGAGATGCCTGAAGAGCGCGCGTTCGACGCTGTGGGCCTCGGCCTGAACGCCGTCGATCACCTGTGTGTGGTCGGTGCCTTTCCGGAGCCCGATACGAAACCCCGCGTCGACCGGTTCGCGCGGTCGCCGGGAGGACAGGCTGCGAGCGCGATGGTCGTTCTGAGCCGCCTCGGGTATCACACCAAGTACATCGGGAAGGTCGGCGGCGACGAGATCGGTCGCTTCTCGCTCGAGAGCATCAGGTCCGAGGGGGTCGACGTCGCCGATGTCGTGACCGTCGGAGGCGTCACGAACCAGCTCGCCATGATCATCGTGGATACGGGGCGGGGAGAGAGGACGATCCTCTGGCATCGGCCCGACGATGTAGCTACCCTTCCGGATGAAGTCGCCGCCGACGCTGTGAGCGCGGGACGCGTGCTCCTGGTCGACGGTCACGACGCAGAGGCCGCCGCCCGGGCGGCCGAACTCGCGCGGGAGCGGGGAACGCTCGTCGTGATGGACGCGGAGTCCGTGAAGAGGGGGACGCGCGAGCTTGTCGAGAGGGTCGACGTCCTGCTGGCGTCGCGCGACTTCCCGGAGCGCCTGACGGGCGAGACGAACCTCGACCGGTCTTTCGATCTGCTGCGGGCGATGGGCCCGCGGGTGGTCGGCGTGACGCTAGGACGCCTTGGCTCGATCGTCATGACGGCGGACGGCTCGGTCTACGGCTCACCGTCCTTCGATGTTGAGGTCGTCGATACGACGGGCGCCGGCGACGTGTACCATGGCGCGTTCATCGCCGGTCTGCTCGAGGGATGGTCGGTCGAGCGGACGGTCGACTTCGCGAACGCGGCCGCGGCGCTCAACTGCGAGGGACTCGGAGCCCGTTTCGGACCATCGAGCCGACGTGAGGTAGAGGCTCTGGTCGAGCGGCAGAGGCGGCGACCGGGGCAGGGGCGCGACTGCGGACTGATGTGCGACTGACGGGAGACCGTGTGAGACGCTTCGATCTGGTGATTCTCGATCTGGACGGAACGCTCTACTCGTCGACACGGACGACGCTCGGCGCGGTGGAGCGGGCCGTCAACGAGCTGAACGAACGGCATGGGTTGGATCTCTCCGTACCAGACGAGGCGACGGTCCTCGGCGGCGTCGGTCGGACGCGGGACGAGTTCGCCCGCGTCGTCCTTCCGGATCTCGACGAGAGCCTCTACGACGAGCTGGATGAGCTCATCTGGAAGTGGGAGAACGCGCTGATCTCGCGGGGGCTCGGCTCGCTCTACGACGGCGCGCGGGACGCACTCGAGGGCCTGGAGAAGAAGGGATACGAACTGGCGGTCGCGACGAATGCCGGGGCCGACTACATGGACCACATCCTGGACATCTTCGACCTTCGTCGTTACTTCTCGGCCATCCGCTGCGCAGGCTGCGAGAACACGACCGACAAGGCACACCTCATCCGGCGCATCCTCGAGGAACTCGATACGGACCCGGAACGCTCGGTCATGGTGGGTGACAGGGCGTCGGACGTCGATGCCGCACAACGATGCGGAACCGCGTCGGTGGGCTGCACGTGGGGGTTCGGCAGCAGGGCGGAGCTTGAGGCCGCCGACCGTGTCGCGGACTGCCTTGGTGAGCTTGTCACGATCATCGAGACGTGGGATGGTGAGCGTCCGACGGTGCGCATCAGCGACATCGCGTCGAAGCTCCCGGTCTCCAGGGAACCCGAGCGTCGCGACCCGGAGGGGATCGACACGGTCGTGCTCCACTGCACGGCGATGCCGGGATGGGACGTCCGTGACACGGCGACATACCACACGCAGCCGAACCACATCTCGGACGAGGGATGTCCCACGATCGCCTATGCGTACTTCATCGAGGCGGACGGACGCGCGTACCGCTGTCTGCCGGACGACGTCCGGGCATGGCACGTTGGCCCCTGGAACGACCGCTCCATCGGTGTCTGTCTGGCGTACGAGGGTGCCGACGAGGCCCCGCCGGCGCGCCAGCTGGAGGTCGCGGCAGCCGTGTGCGCCCATCTCGTCTCGCGGTTCGGACTGTCGCCCGATCGCGTGCTGGCACACCGCGAGCTCGAGGGCACCGGGTTCGTCGTCGAGGACGGCCGGAGCGTTCAGAGGAAGGAATGCCCGGGCATGAGGATCGACATGGATGCCTTCAGGGACCGTGTGCGGGAGCACCTTGAGGGGTCCGGTGATGTGGAGGTGTGCGAGACATGAGGCCGCGGAGACGACAGGAACCGGTCCGAAGAGGGAGGGCGCTCGCGGCCCTCGCCCTCGTCGCGGCGCTCGTGTCGGCCGCCCTCGCTCAGCCGGCAACGGCCGCCGAGCCGGCACCGGCCGACTCCTCGTCCGCCGCCGGGCCGGGGCGTCGGGCCCTGGAGCGCATCGATTGGGTCATCGAGTCGCTGCTGTCCCGGCCGGAGCTGTCCGGGGCGCGGGTCGGCGTGCTGGTCGAGGGACTTCACTCCGGAGAGGTCCTCTATGAGCGGAACGCGGACGAGCTCTTCATCCCCGCCTCGAACATGAAGATCGTGACGGCCGCCGCTGCGCTCGACATCCTGGGCCCGCAGTACGTCTACGAGACCGTGTTGTCGGCCGGAACGCCCGTCATGGACGGAGTGCTCGGCGACCTCTACGTGACCGGACACGGCGACCCATCGCTGGTCTTCGAGGAGATGGTCCGACTCGCCGAGTCGCTTCGCCTGCGGGGGCTCGAGCGCATAGCCGGCGACATCGTCCTCGACGACACGCTGTTCGCCGTCGCCGGTCCGGTCGACCCGGACGCAGTCGACGGTGACCGGGCCTATCACGCGCGCGTCGGAGCCCTCTCGTTCAACTTCAACGCGGTCGCCGTGCGCGTGAGCCCGGGTGCGTCCTCCGGTGACACGGCCGTCGTGCGGCTCTCGCCACGAACGGGGTTCGTGGAGGTCAGGAACCGGGCGACGACGATCTCCTCGAGATCGCGCTCGACCGTTACCGTCCGCCGGCGCAGCGGAGACGGCGGGAACGTCATCGTCGTCGAGGGGCGCGTGCCGCTGGGGACCGGCGGCCGAACGTACTACAGGAGCCTCGATGACCCGACGGGGTGGTTCGGCTCGGCGCTCGTCGCGGAGCTCGACCGGGCGGGCGTGGCATTCGAAGGTACGATACGGCGCGGGGCGACGCCGGACGAGGCCGTCGGAATCGCCGTCCACGAGTCGAAGCCGGTCTCTCTGCTGGTGAGGGACCTCGGCAAGTACAGCAACAACTTCATCGCCGAGCAGCTCGTTCTGGCGATCGCCGCGGAGCGGGGGCACGTCCCGGCGACGACGGAGGCCGGCGCGATGGAGATCTCCGAGTACCTGAGCGAGGTCGCCGGGCACGGCGATGAGAACGGCGGGACGGCGTTCCGCGTCCTTGACGGGTCCGGGTTCTCCAGGGGTAACCGGCTGTCCCCGAGGGTCCTCGTCGCCGTGATGCGACGTGCCCTGTCGACGTTCGAAACCTCGTACGAGTTCGGCGGGTCCCTCAGTGTGAGCGGCACCGACGGCACGCTCTCCGACCGGATGGGGTATCCCCATCTGAAGCGCGCTGTCAGGGCGAAGACGGGGCTTCTCGACGGCGTGACCGGTATCTCGGGGTTGATGGAGACGCTGGGTGGCGAGGAGGTGCTCTTCTCCGTTCTCGTTAACGGCTTCGGCTGCGAAGCGTGGCGCTCGCACGACATGGAGCATGCGATCCTCGGGTCGATCCGCGAGGGGCGCTGACACGTTCGTGAGCGAACAGACCTGGACTGATATGAGACCGAGCGATGGTCGTGAACACAAGCGGAAGCAGACGCGCGCCTCGGCGCAGGGGCTCGCAGTCTGGGTCGCCGCGAACACGGCGGCCGGCGTCGTGGTCGGGGCGGCTATCGCGTTCTTCTCCGAGGAACCGGGCTCGACCGCCCGCCTCATCGGGACGAGCGTGCTTCTGGCGAACACGATCGGGTTCGCGACGGTCTTCTCGGCGCGCTTCCTGCTGCCGCGGTACAGCGAGCTTCCGAAGATCGTGGGCGTACCGCTAGCCGTCGTCACGCTGCTGGCCGGGGGCGCGTTCGGTACGCTGCTCGTTGTCCTCTTCTATCCCCTGAGCATCTTCTACCAGGGCAGACTGCTGCTGCTCCTGGTCGTCGTCTGCAGCGTCATAGCCGCGATCGTCGGGCTCATCATCTATGCCTACGAGCGCATGCGCGACCAGCTCGAAGAGAGCTACCGGGCGGCGGCCGAGATCCGGGTTCGGGCGGAGCGCCTGAGGGAGCTGGCGGCCCGCTCGGAGCTCAAGGCGCTGAAGGCCCAGATCAACCCCCATTTCCTCTTCAACGCACTCAACTCGATCTCTGCGCTCATTCCCATCGACCCTCCGGCCGCCGAGCGCACGGTCGAGCGGCTGGCGGGCATCTTCCGCGGCTCGCTGCTGGCGTCGGAGAAGGAGACGATCCCGTTGAAGAAAGAGCTCGAACTCGTCAACGCCTACCTCGATATCGAGCGCGCCCGGTTCGGCGAACGCCTCGAGGTCGACGAGGACGTCGCCGACGAGGCGTACGACGTCCCCATTCCTCCGCTCGTCGTCCAGCCGGTCGTCGAGAATGCCGTTCGCCACGGCATCTCGCCGCTCATCGAGGGCGGCCGCGTCTCGATCTCGGCCCGTGTCCGCGCGGGCGAGCTGCACGTGACGGTCGAGGACGACGGTGCCGGGTGGGAGGGGAAGGCCGGCGACGAACTCTTCGAACGGGGATACGGACTGAGAAACGTACGCGACCGGCTTCGCAACAGGTACGGTGAGCGGCGCTGGGTCTCGATCGGCCGTTCCGCTGACGGCGGCACGCGCGTCGTGATCGTCGTGCCGCTCGAGACGGCGACCGGCGACCGAGGGAGAACAGGTGCGTGACGCGAACGGACGACCGACGGTGAGAGCGCTCGTCGTGGACGACGAGCCGCTGGCGAGGACCCGCGTGCGGCGGTTCCTCGAGGCGATCGACGACGTGGAGGTCGTCGCGGAGGCGGCCAACGGCGTGCAGGCGCTGACAATGATCGAGGAGCACCGGCCCGATGTGGTGATACTCGACATTCAGATGCCGGGGATGGACGGGTTCCAGATGCTCAAGGAGCTCGACGAGATGCCGCTCGTCGTCTTCGCGACGGCGTACAACGAGTATGCCATCCAGGCCTTCGAGATCAACTCGGTCGACTATATCCTGAAGCCGATCGAGCGGGAGCGGCTCGAGGAGGCGGTCGACCGCGTCCGCGGGCTGCTGGCGAGCGAGACGCAGAGAGCGGACGAGCTCGAACGGCTCTCCGGGCTCGTGCGCTCCCAGGGCCCGGACCGGCTGCCGGTGCTTCGCGGAAAGAGGATCGTGCTGCTCGACTCCGCCGACGTCGTATGGGCCGAGGTCGAGAACGAGCTCGTCTTCGTGCACACGCGGGACGAGCGCTACATGATGAACACGACGCTGACAGACCTCGAGAAGAGACTGGACCCCGCGCGGTTCTTCAGGATCCACCGTTCGACGATCGTCAACCTCGATCACGTGGTCGAGATCATCCCCTGGTTCAGCGGGAAGTACAAGGTCGTCGTGGACGACAAGGAGCGGTCGGAGCTCGTGCTGTCGCGTGGCCGAGCCAGAGAGCTCCGCGAGTTCCTGCCGTGGTAGTCCACAACGTCCCTGCGACCGCCTCTCGGGACGCCGCGGCATGCGTTCGGCGTCGCCCGTCGTGCGGTCCGCCGTCCACACTGCCCGAAGCCGGCCCGCGGCCGTTTCCCGCAACGTGCGATTCGACCCCCCGTCTGTGCACTTCACCCTCCGGAAACACCGTTCCACAGGCCGTTCTTTGCCGCCACAGGGAGACAGGCTCTAGAATGGCACTGTGAAACAAACCGGGAGGTGATGCATCATGTTGAGCACACTGGAGAGAGAGAAGAGGCCGGCAGCGGCTGTCGCCGCCGTCGCCCGGGGTCGTGTCCTTCCGCTGGTCGCCGCCGTCCTGGCGGCCCTGGTGCTCGTGCTGTCGAGCGTCGCGCCCGCCGGTGCGGCCATCGTTCCGCTGCCCTCGGCGGGGGAGCGGGCCGTCCGGTCGCCGCTCACCGATGCGGTGTCGATCGCGGCGAGGGGCGCGGTCGGCGACGCCGTCGTGGGGGCCATCGGCAATGCGGCCGAGCGAAGCGCCGGCAGTCTGCAGTTCCTGCAGGAGGACGAGTACATCGTCCCTTACGGAGAGACGGAGGTCAAGGACCTCTACCTCTTCGCGCAGAGCATGTCGATCGACGGCACGCTCGACGGGGACCTGATCTGCTGGGTCCAGAACGGTAACATCACCGGAACCGTGACCGAGGACGTCAACGTCTTCGCACAGATCCTGACGATCGACGGCGTCATCGAGGACGACGTCAGGATCTTCGCGCAGAACCTCTACATCAACGGCACGGTCCGCGGCGAGGCCCTCGTCATGGCCGCCAACGTCTTCATCGGCGACGGCGCCGTCATCGAGGGTGACGCGCTCATCGCCTGCGGCACGGCCTCGATGGACGGGACGATCGGAGGCGACGCCAGGCTCGTCGGCGGAACCGTCTCGATGAACGGGACGATCGACGGCAACGCCGAGATCATGACCGACGGCGGGATCACGCTGGGAGACGAGGCCTCGATCGGGGGGAACCTGCACTACACGAGCCCCGTCGAGATCGAGTTCCAGCGCGGGATCGTGTCCGGGACGATCTCGTTCGACGCGCCCGAGGAGAAGGACGAGGTGACGGCCGATGTCGACTTCGACATTCCAGGCGTCGTCGGCGTGGTCATCCAGGTTTTCCTCTTCCTCGGGGCCGTCATCGTCGGCTCGATCCTCGTCGCCTTCACGAAGAAGCACGCGAGGCGAACGGCGAACACGATCCGGACCAGGCCGATGCAGAGCCTCGGCATCGGGTTCGTGGCCTTCATCCTGGCGCCGATCGTCGCCTTCATCGCACTGATACTGATCATCACGATCCCATTGTCCTGGATCATCACTCTCGGCTTCTGGATCGCGATCTACATCGCCAAGTTCTACGTGGCCATCTGGCTCGGCGATCTCATCCTCAGACGGGCTGACCGCCCCGACACCTCGCCGATACCGTCGATGATCCTCGGCCTCGCCATCCTCTATATCATCGCCGCGATACCGGTCGTCGGCACGCTGGCCATGTTCATCATCGTCTTCTTCGGGCTCGGCGCGCTGCTGCAGCGCCGCGGCACGAAGCTCGACATGGCGTTCGAGGACGACGCGGGTGAGGTCGACGAGGGGCTCCCGAGCAGCTTCCCGGCTCCCCCGGCGCCGCCGGCCCCGCAGACCGGCAGCGGCGGGAACGACTAGACCCGCTGACGGACGAGGCATGACGCAACGGCTTTGGGAAGGACGCGTGACGATGTCGACGAGGCAGGACAGACGAGCCGGATCGACCAGGCCGAGGCGGCTCAAGGCACGCACGGTGTTCCTCTGGGCGCTCTTCAACAGCCTGGCGGGACTGGCCATCGGCGGGGCGATCAAGCTCTTCGCCGACGGCTCCTCGTCGGCACACGCCCTCATCCCTATGAGCATCGTCTTCGCCAATGTCGTCGGCTTCGCCGCCGTACTGACGGTGCGATACGTGTTTCCGAAGTACTCCGGGTTCCCCGGGTACGTGCGGCTGCCGATGGGCGTCCTCACCCTGGTCGCCGCGGGCGTCTTCGGAAGCGGCGTCGCCATTCTCGTCAACCCGCTCGTCGTCTTCTATCAGATGCGGCTGGCGCTCATGGCGGTGACGGTCAACGGCGTGCTCGCGCTCGCGGTGGGCTTCGTCGTCTATACGTACGAGCAGATGCGCGGGCGTATCGAAGAGGAGGCCTCGGCCAGGGGACGCCTCGAGCACGAGATGAATGTCGCGCGGGACATCCAGATGGAGCTTCTGCCGAAGACGTTCCCGAACCTGGCAGGACTCGACATCTACGGCTTCTCCGTCCCGGCCCGACACGTGGGCGGCGACTGCTACGACATCATCGATCTCGGCGACGGCAGGCTGGCCTTCACGATCGGCGATGTCTCGGGGAAGGGAACGCCGGCCGCACTGCTCATGGCGAACGTCCAGGCGGCGGTCAGGGCGCTGGCCGACAGCGGGGCGAGACCGTCGGACCTTATCCGGCGCGTCAACCGCATCGTGCACGGCTACACGAAGGAGAGCGTCTTCATCACCTTCTTCTACGGGGTGCTCGACAGCGGCACCGGCGAGTGCCTCTACGTCAACGCAGGACACAATCCGCCCTGCGTCATGCGCGCCGGCGGCGACCGCGAGCACCTGACCGAGGGTGGGCTCGTGGTCGGCGCGATGCCGGGTACGACGTACGACGAGGGACGGTGCCGCCTGGGACCCGGCGACGAGGTCGTCCTCTACACCGACGGCATCACGGAGGCGACGAACCCAGCCGACGAGATGTTCGGCGAGGAGCGGCTGATGGAGCTGCTCGACATCAACCGTTCGTTGTCCGCGAGGGAGATCGAGGAGCGGGTCTATTCGAGCCTGCGGGACTTCACCGAGGGCGCTCCTCAGTCGGACGACCTGACCATGGTGATCATCAAGCTGGCTTCAGGCATCGGGACATCGGAGGCAGACAGCGATTCGGACTCCCCCCGAGAGGCTGAGGGCGGGCTCTCTGCCGCGCGAGGCGCGTCCTCCACGGACGCCCTCAGAGAGCCCGCCAAGGCCGTCGAGAGAGCGGAGAACGCACTGCTCTCCTGAAGAGCTGGATGCTGACGTGCGAGAGGGCCGCCTCCCGTCCGGGAGACGGCCCTCTTCGTGTCTCGGAGCGGCCCGACCGGCGTCGGCCGCTAGCGTATGAACGACACGCGGGCGAGGTCGCTTCCGCCGGGCGTGTCGAGCCTGAAGAAGTAGACGCCCGACGAGACCCGGCGTCCGTCGGCCGTGTTCCCGTTCCAGGTCACCTCGGTCGGGCCCGCCGGGAGGTCCCGGTCGAGCGGGGTGGCGACCCGGCGGCCGCTGGCATCGTAGACAGTGACGGTCGCGCGTCCGGGCTCCGGCAGCTGAAGAGCCATCCGGGCCGACCCGACGGCGGGCGTCGCCGCGAGCGAGAGCGTCGCCGCGTTCGGAGCGTCCGCGACGCCCGTGACCACCTGCGCGGCGTCCTTGAGTATCCAGTTGTACGGGTCGAGGTCGACGCCGATCGGCGACCAGGTGACCTCGAAGAAGAAGTCCTGGTTCCACTGGTCGTTCCAGACGGTGACGAGCTCGTCGGGACCGGTCGTCTCGATCAGCAGGTCGATCGGCATCGTGAAGAGCCCCGCGTCGGTCTGGACCTGCTCGATGTGCACCATGACGTCCCAGTGGTCTCCGGCGTTCGAGGCGACCCACGAGTACTCGTACTCGGGACGGTTCTCACCGTAGACCCACGGCTGGAAGAACCAGTCGAGGCTGCTCCCGTAGACGCTCTCGGCCGCCGCCTGGAACTCGGGCGTCGTCGCCGAGTCGTAGGCCTTGTCGGCGCCGTAGACCGCCAGCACGTCGAGCAGACCGTCGAGCGGGTAGTGGCTCATCGGGCCCTCGTCGACCTCGAGCACGCGTCTGAGCATGTGAAGGACGAGGGCGCCCTTGTCGTAGACGGTCTTGCTGAACGTGCTCCACGGGTCGTAGACCGGTCCGCCGAACGACCCGTCGCTGTCGTACGAGGCGACGTAGCTCCTGTACGACGACACGCCGCCGAGGTGCTCGAACCAGAGCGCCTCGGAGTAGCTGGCGAACCCCTCGTTCAGCCAGATGTCGTCCCACGTCGCGCAGGTCACCCAGTCTCCCCACCACTGGTGCGCAAGCTCGTGGACGAGGATCCAGTCGTAGTAGTGGTCGCCGCGGATGAGGATGGCGCCGTAGCTCGTCGCCGTCTGGTGCTCCATGGCGCCGTACCACGGGAACTCCGCGTGGCCGTACTTCTCCTCGATAAACGGGTACTCCCCGTAGATCGATGCCAGGAACCCGATGGCGTCGGCCGTGATATCGAGATCGATGAGGGCGTCCGAGAGGTCCTCCGGATAGACGTAGTTGTCGATCGGCATCGAGTCGCCGACGGCGGGGTGGTAGTAGTCCGTGAACTTCGAGTAGTTGGTGATCGCAACGGAGACGAGGTAGGTCGTGATCGGGTACCCCTCGAACCACTCGTAGGTCTTCGTTCCGTCGCCGTTGTCGATCTCCGAGACGAGCAGTCCCTGCGAGACGGCGACGAGGTCGTCCGGAACGGTCAGCGCGATGCGGGCCGAGTCGGCCTTGTCGTCCGGGCGGTCCTTGCACGGCCACCACTCCCGGGAGCCGATCGGCTCGGACAGGCTCGAGATGATCGGCTCGCCCCAGTGCGTGGAGAAGTCGAGCGCGTTGTCGATCGGCGCCCCGTGGTATGAGACCACGAGCTCGAAGACCTCGCCGGTGTCGAACGACTGGTCGAGTGTCACCGTGATGACGTCGTTCGTGTGTGAGTAGGAGAGGGGCGCTGCGTTTCCTGTAACCGAATCGACAGTCATGTTGTCCAAGAAGTTGAGAGCCACGCTCGAAAGACCGTCGACCGTGCTCTCCGCCCGCATCAGGACATCGCCGGCGACGGTCTCGGGACCCGGGTCGATCGCGATGTCGATGTCGTAGAAGAGAACGTCGTAGTCCTCCTGCGAGGCGTGGACCGCATCAGGGGGCAGCCAGAGGGCGGTCTGGAGTCTCTCGTGGAGTTCCTGCTTCGCACGCCACAGTATCTCCCTCTCAGCACCGTCCGGAATCCGGGGCACGACACCGTCCTCACGCGCGAGCACGGTTGCAGGGACGAGGGTGATGGCGAGCATCAACGCGACGAGTACGAGGAGCGGTGCACGACGGGTCATCGGAGACCTCCTGGGCGGAACCGGGAGTGGACGCCGGTCGTCCCGAGCCCCGGCGCTGGTCCGGCGGGGCGGAGACGACCGTACGGTGGTGTCAGATGATGCAGGTTCTCTTTATGCATTATACCGCAGGCGTGTCGTCTCGTCAAGAGTTGTCCCCGAATGCACCCTGCCCGTGCCTTGCGACGCTTGACGAGCTATCTTACAATGAACGCGTCTCGAATGGCCGTCCCCGAGGGGGTGGTTCGACATGACACGCTGGCCGAGACCCGCGGCATTGCTCCTGGGTATCCTGCTGCCGGCGATCCCCGTCCTCTCCTCCGCCGATGCGCCGGACCCCGCCGACCTCGCTGCGCTCCGACTGATCGAGCCCGCTCTCGAAGCCACCGGCTCGAGCGACGCGGTCTGGCCGGGCTGGGACATCTCCGACGTGCCGCTGGCCCTTCTCTCTCCCGGGAGGGCATGCATCCTCGTGCATCACCCGCGCCCGCCTGTCGGCTTCCGCCGGCTGTCTCACAGTGACGACCTGGACCTGACGATCTACCGGGGCGAGCCCGACAGCATCTCGATCCCGACGGCCGAACTGGGACGAACGACGGCGGCCGTCGTTGAGCGGCGTGAGCTCGAGGCCGCGGGGCCCGCGGTCGTGTTCGAGCGGGCGTTCCTCGTGCATGAGACGGAGCTCTGTTCCCGGGCGCTCGAGCCGGTCGACCTCACGATCGCCTACCCGGTCACCGCGAAGAACCTCGTGCTGTCGGACATCGAGTGCGAGATCCTCGTGGCTGCGGGCGAGGCGATGGAGACGGGCGCGGCTCCGGCGGTCGTTGAGTCCATGGCGAGGGACTTCGTCTGCGTAAGATCGTTCCGTCGCATTCAGATGGGCAACCGCTTCGCCGAGTACGAGCGGCGCTTGGAGTTGCGGTACGGCCTGCCGCGCTACGTGGCCGGCCGCATGCTGGAACGCACAAGCGAGCAGCGGACGAGCGCCGTCTTCGAGGAGGCGGTGGCCCGCAGTCGGGACAAGGCTGGGCGCGGGCTCGGAGACCGCCCGTGGTGTACCGACCCGGGGGCCGACCTCACCTGGTACCGGGAGCTGCGCTTCGGGCCGTGCGGCGCCTCCGTCTGCCGGTTGCTCGACGCGACCGTCCCCGGCTGGAAGGAGCGCGTGCGCGACGACTGCGTGGACCCGTATTCCGTTCTCGAGGAGCGCTTCAGGCTCGAGGCGCCGCGGCCCGCACATGTCACACCGCGGTACGGGTACGAGACCCGTCTGGCTGAACGGGCGGCGTTCGCGGAGGAGGCGCTGACACCGGGCGAGAGGCGCTTCAACGAGCTGACGCGCGGCGACTCACTCCGCTTCTGCGTGAACACCCACCTTCTGGCGAACGTCAGCGTCAGCTACGAGCGGAACACGATGACGGAGGTCGACGGGCACCGCCAGATCCACGAGCGGATCCTCCGTCTCGAGTTTTCCGGAACGACCCGCCTCGAGCTGGTGGGACGTCCGTGCGCGGTCATCGTTGAGAACGGAGCGTTCGATGTCCGGCAGGTGATCCTGCCCGCGCCGGAGCGCTTCACGCTGAAGGTGGGAGGACGAGAGGTCGCCCTCGAGCACGGTATTCACGAGATCGACGAGCCGCACCGCGTCGAGGCCAGGGGGTTCCTGCTGGAGGCGGAGCGCACCGTCGTCTTCGTCTCGGATGAGCGCATCACGTTCGTGATCCACAGATGACAACGGTACAGAGAAGCCGAGGGCGGGCCGACGGGCCCGCCCTCACGTTCTGCTCATCTTCTGCCGTCCGACCGGGATGCCGCGTTGCAGCGCTACTCCTCGCGGTAGATGGCCTTGATGGTCGTCCAGGAGCTCGGCTCGACCGCCGTCGGTCCCTGGCACTGCAGGGTTGCGTAGAGGCTGAGATCGCCCGGGAAGCCGAAGTCGCACATGTCCTGCCAGCCGGAACCCCAGTGGTTCCACGAGCTGCCTTCAGTACACGGACCGGAGTCGGTCACGACCTTCGGGAGGTTCCCGCACGGATCCATGAACTCGACGGCGACGAAGAACGGGTCCGTCAGAATAGGCGTGTCCTGCGGGAGCTCGATCGTGACCGCCCAGAGACCGCAGGTGCCGGTGATACCGACCTCGGTCGGGTCGGACGTCACGATAGGGTCACCCGGGACCAGTGTCTCTCCGCATTCCTCCACCTCGCGTATGGTCGCGACGGCCGACATCCGACATGTATCCGCCGTGGTCCAGTAGAGGAAGATCGTCACGTCGTCCGCCTGCCACCCGCCCCCACAGTCTGAGCAGTCGTCGGGGTCGGCCAGAGCGGCGTACACTTCGTTGCCGGTGAACCAGTCACCGACAGCCCAGTAGTAGTCGCTTCTGCCGGCGGAGCAGCGATCGCCCGGAACACGCGTGGTCGCGGCCGTCCGGTGCAGCTCAACCTCTCCGAGCGGCGCGATCCGCGGCTCCCGGGCGCCGGCGTGGACGACCAGGACGGCCAGCAGGACCGTCAAGACAATCGCTCTCACCATCATGCGCCCACCTCCTTCGCCCGCACGGAATGTCCGTCCGGTCGCGCGGCGTCTTCACCGTTGCTTCCCTGAGGGCAGCGGTGCTAAGAGTCATACGAACCCACTCAGCAGAGTGCATGAAGCGTACCGCATTGCCGGCCGCCGGACGTTCGAAGGGGCGATGACCGCCTCTGGAACGCGTCGAGCGGTCCCGATGACGGCCTCGTGAACGCATCGGGCGGCCCCGACGACGGGCTCGTGAACGCGTCGGGCGGCCCCCGACGACGGCGTCGAGAGCGCGTCGGGCGGCCTCGTACGGGCCGCGGCGCGGCAGGAAAAGAGGATCTGCGATGGCCCGAAGACCCGGCTTCCAGAAGCTCTTCTCAACCGGCATCCTCGAGCGGCGGGCCCGGGCGGCTGAGGCTTCGCTCAGCGCGTGCCGGCTCTGTCCCAGGACGTGCGGGGCCGACCGGGCGTCAGATGAGGCAGGCGCCTGCGGGGCGACCGGGGAGCTCAGGATCTACCGGCACATGCCGCACCACGGTGAGGAGCCGCCGATCTCGGGTACGCGGGGGAGCGGAACCGTCTTCTTCTCCAACTGCACGATGTCGTGCGTCTACTGTCAAAACGAACGCATGAGCAGGAGAGGAGAGGGGTCGGCCCGGTCCGCGGAGGAGCTGGCGCGCATGCTCGAGGAGCTGGCGGACGCGGGGTGCCACAACTGGAACTTCGTCTCGCCGACGCAGTATCTCCCCTGGATCCTCCGCGCGCTCGTGGAGCTGGCCGGACGGGATGTCGCGCTCCCCGTGGTCTGGAACACGTCGGGTTACGAGTGTTCCTCGACCCTCGAGCTCCTGGAGGGGATCGTGGACGTCTATCTCTCGGACATTCGCTACGGCGTGCCGGGGCCGGACGCGCGTCTCTCGGGCGTCTCCGACTACGTCCCGGTCTCGCGGGAGGCCCTGATCGAGATGCGGGAACAGGTGGGTCCGCTGGTGCTCGACGACGAGGGAACGGCCTTGCGAGGGCTCGTCGTCCGCCATCTCGTGATCCCGAACGGGCTATCAGGCACACGCGAGGCGTTGCGCTTCGTCGCCGAGAGGCTCGGACGGGACACCGCCGTCAGCCTGATGTCTCAGTACTATCCGGTTGGAGAGGCGGTCGGCGACGAGGAGGTCGGCCGGCGCATCACGCGCGGGGAGTGGCGTGACGCCGTCGACACCCTCGAGAGCCTCGGGCTCGACAACGGGTGGGTCCAGGAGTTCCACGGTGAGCTCTACCCGGCCGCCGGGAGCAGGATAGAGCCCGACTGAACGCCGACTCGCCCGGTGAGTATTCCATGAATCCCAGCGACCGTGTTGACATACGTCTCCGACGCGACCATACTGAGGCGCTTCAGTGAAGACCATTCTGAGCGGCACCTCCCGGCGAAGAGCGCCGGCACGGGAGCAGGGAGAGCGTTGAAGAAGAACGAGCTGACGAAGAAGACGGTGGCCGAGCTTCGCGAGATGGCCGGACGTCTGGGCCTCACTGGCATCTCGAGGCTCAGGAAGGCCGATCTCATCGCGGTCATCATGAACGCGGCGAAGAAGGGCTCGAGGGCGAAGCCGTCCGCGACGAAGCGGAAGGGCGCCGGCGGCGCCTCGTCACGCGTGGTCAGAAAGTCGGACGCGAAGCGCGCCGCGCCGAAGAAGACCGGCAGGACGTCGCGGACGAAGAAGCGCACCGGCAAGACGGCCGCGAAGAAGCCGTCCGGCAGCTCCTCGCTGTCGCCGCGGACCTCGAAAGCGTTCGCTGCGTTCAGGGAGCGAGGCGACCAGCGCGTCCGCGCGAGCAAGTACTACCTCGCGCCCCACGAGACGCCGGAGCTCGATTCCGACTTCGAGTTCCCTGCCACCTATGGTCAGAACCGCATCGCCCTGATGGTCAGGGATCCCTACTGGCTGTTCTCCTACTGGGAGTTCAGACCCGACCTCGAGGCTGAGCTGGTCGAGCGGCTCGGACGGGAGACAGTCGAGAACAGCAGGCTCATTCTCCGCGTCTACGACGTGACCGGGACCGATCCGGAGAGCGCCGACGGCTGGCATGACATCGAGGTCGCCGGAGGGGCTCGGAACTGGTACATCAACGTCATGCGGGTCGAGCGCGAGTACTGCGTCGACATCGGGCTTCTGACACCCGACGGTGAGTTCATCCTGATCGCCCGTTCCAACCGCGTGTCGCTGCCTCCGGTGGGGCCGTCCGATGTCGTCGACGAGGAATGGGTCGTCGTCGAGGCGCTCGACGAACTCTACCGAGACACCGGTCCCGGCGGTCCCACCTCGGGATCCGGCGGATGGGGTTCAGGCGGGCTCAGGGACTGATGGGTCCGTCCGGCCGTCCGACCGGACCTCACTCTTGCTGTGACAGAGCGCGCACCATGAGGGAAGCATGGAAAAGGGCTACCTGAGTCTCGTTCTGCACGCGCACCTTCCGTACGTGCGCCATCCGGAGTACCGGAGCTTCCTTGAGGAGGACTGGCTCTTCGAGGCGATCACGGAGACCTATGTCCCGCTGATCCAGGCGTTCCAGCGACTCTCCGACGAGGACGTCGACTTCCATCTGACGCTGTCTCTGAGTCCGCCTCTCGTCTCGATGCTCCAGGACCCGCTCCTTCAGGAGCGGTACCTCGGTCACATCGACCGGCTGATCGAGCTCACGGGCCGTGAGGTCGACCGGTGCCGGAAGGACCCGCCTCTCAAAAGGCTGGCCGAGATGTACCACGAGAGCTTCCTCGCGTGCCGCCGGACGTTCGCCGATGAGTACGGTCTCGATCTCGTGCGCGCCTTCCGTGCGTTCCGCGATGCCGGGAGTCTCGAGCTGACGACCTGCGGGGCGACCCACGGGTACCTTCCGCTCATGCAGGAGCACCCGGCCGCGGTTCGTGCTCAGGTCGAGATAGCCGCCAGGCATCACGAACAGTCGCTGGGCAGGAGGCCGCGGGGGATCTGGTTGCCGGAGTGCGGCTACTTCCAGGGTGTCGACGAGTATCTCCGCGAGGCCGGGATCCGGTTCACGTTCGTCGACAGTCACGGGCTGCTCCACGCCGTGCCGAGACCGCGGTACGGCACGTACTCGCCGGTCATCTCGCCCGCCGGGGTCGCCGTGTTCGGACGCGATCTCGAGTCGTCGAAACAGGTCTGGAGCGCCGAAGAGGGTTATCCGGGGCATCCCGCGTACCGGGACTTCTACAAGGACTACGCGTACGAGCTGGACTACGACTACATCCGTCCCTATCTGGGCGAGGACGGCCGGCGGAAGATGCTGGGTCTCAAGTACTACAGGATCACGGGGAAGACCGACGACAAGGAGCTCTACGACCCGGACGAGGCGCGCCTGCTCGCCGACGAGCACGCGGGGAACTTCATGTTCAACCGCGAGCGCCAGGTCGAGTACCTCGAGGGCGTTCTCGGCAAGCGCCCCATCATCGTGGCTCCATACGACGCTGAGCTCTTCGGGCACTGGTGGTACGAGGGACCGATGTGGATCGAGTCGCTTCTCCGGAAGATCGACCAGGTTCGCGGTCCCGTCCGAACTGCGACGCCCGTCGACTACCTCCAGAGCGAGGGGCCGTTCCAGACGGGACGGTTGTATCACTCCAGCTGGGGGCACAAGGGCTACAGCGAGGTCTGGCTCAACGGCGCGAACGACTACATCTACCAGCACCTTCACCGGGCCGCCGAGCGCATGACCCGTCTTGCGAAGCTCTATCCGAACGCCGAGGGTCTGAGGCTCCGTGCGCTCAACCAGGCCGCGCGGGAGCTGCTGCTCGCGCAGGCGAGCGACTGGGCCTTCATCATGAAGACCGGCACGATGGTCGAATACGCCCACAAGCGGACGCGCGATCACGTCTCGAGGTTCACGCGGATCGCCGACGCCGTTGAGTCGAACGCTGTCGACGAGACGTGGCTCGGCGAGATCGAGCGGCGCGACAACATCTTCCCGGAAATCGACTACCGCATCTACGCCGACGACCGACCGCCCGGGAGCGCCTGACGGGCAGCGTCTCCGGCGTCGCACCGGATCCCGGAGGTACGATGGCTGCACGGAAGCGCCGGCGCGGACGTCTCCCTGTCGGCATCCTCTGGCACCAGCACCAGCCGTTCTACAGAACGCGGCTGGGTGGCGACCCGCGCGATGCGTACCTGCTCCCCTGGGTGCGGCTGCACGCGGTGCGCGACTACTATCCCATGGCGGCGCTCGTCGCCGAGTACCCCGGCGTCCACCTGACCGTCAACCTGGTTCCGTCCCTTCTCGCCCAGATCGAGGACTACACGGAGCGCGGGGCGACCGACCGCTGGATGGAGCTCTCACTCAAGCCGGCGCCGTCGCTGACGTCGCTCGAGCGCGACTTCCTCATCGCGAGGTTCTTCGACGCGGACTGGGACAACGAGGTCCGCGTGCATCCCCGCTACGCGGAGCTTCTCGAACTCAGACTGAACCGCGTCTCCTTCCGCGACAGAGACATCACCGACCTCCAGATGTGGTTCAACCTGGCCTGGTTCCCGCCGGAGATGCGCAACGGCTCGATGACGCTCGAGGACGGCAGCGAGCTCTCCGTGCGTGATCTCGTCAGGAAGGGACACGGGTTCACCAGAGACGAGATCGCCGAGCTCATCGAACGGCAGCTCTCCGTCATGCGCAGCGTCATCCCGATCCACAGACGCCTGCTGGAGTCAGGGCAGATCGACGTCTCGGTGACGCCGTTCTATCATCCGATCCTCCCCATCCTGGTCGACAGCGACAGGGCGACGATCGACGCTGAAGGCGCATCGCTTCCGCCCCGCTTCGCCTACCCACAGGACGCCCGGGCCCAGATCGAACGCGCCGTATCGTCCTACCGGGAGCGGTTCGGACGGGCCCCGAGGGGGATGTGGCCGTCGGAGGGTTCCGTCGGCGAGCACATGGTGGAACTCGTCGCCGACGCCGGCTTCACGTGGATGGCGACCGATCGTGGCGTGCTCGAGAAGTCCGGGGAGTGGGGTTACGAGACCGAGGACCCGGACATCCTCCTGAGACCATACCTCGCCGGGCCGGAGGGGAAGAGCGTGAGCGTCTTCTTCCGGCACACCCGTCTCTCCGACGACATCGGCTTCACGCTCCAGGGGTACGCGGACTACGACCACGCGGCCGAGGAGTACCTCGGCTGGATGAGGAAGGGGTTCGCCGACCGCGTCGAGGACAGGCCCAACCGCATTCTGTCGCTCATCCTCGACGGCGAGAACTGCTGGGGTTCCTACAGGAACGCCGGGCGGGCGTTCCTGAGGGGGCTCTACGGACGACTGCAGGACGACGCGGACCTCGTGGCGGTCTCGTTCTCCGACTTCATCGACGGGGACGAGGCGAGGGGCGTCCCGGCGCATCCGCAGGAGGAACAGCACGAGGTGTCGCCGCTCTTCACCGCGAGCTGGATCGACGAGATGGGGTCTCCGCACGGGAACGACCTCAACATCTGGATCGGCTCACCGGAGGAGAATAGGGCGTGGGAGCTTCTGGGGAAGGCGCGCGCCCGGCTCGCCGAGGAGGGGGCGACGCCGGAGTCGCATCCGCGCGCGTATGAGTCGGTCTACGTTGCGGAGGGAAGCGACTGGTTCTGGTGGTTCGGGGACGACTTCGTGCTGGCCCCGGGTGTCGACGTGGCCTTCGACTGGCTCTTCCGGGAGCGGCTCCGCGATGTCTACCGGGAACTGGGTGAGGAGCCGCCGCCGGAGCTCGACGAGCCGGTCCGGCGTCGTTTCTCGGTGTGGACCCACGACGAGCCGCTTGAGGCGCTGCCCGCCTCAGGGGCTCTTCGATGCCTGACCGACCGTCCGGGCACGCTCGTCTGGACGACCGACGGCTGGAAGACCCGGCACGAGACGCCGCTCGCGGCCATCGGCGACGTGATGGGGCTGCACGCCGGCTACGCGGCCACGATCGGTCCGTTCGGGGAGGACTGCAGCAGGCTCGGGTTCGGGTTCCGCTGGCGCGGCGCCAGGCGTGTCGCGCGACGCCACTCCCTGCGGATCGTGCGGGGCGAGGAGACCGAACCGACGTAGCCCGGGCGGCGGATCAAGGGCGTTTCGGCAGGACCATACGTTGCAGCCCCCGGCCTCCGGTTGCTAGACTGCAGGGTAGCTGGAGGTCTTGCGCTTGAAGCGTTGGCAGACAACGATCCTCACCTTCATCGCCGTCCTCGCGATCCTCATTGTGACGCTCGCTCTGACGCCCGTCGGGCACGAGCCCGCCCGCCGGATCATCGAGGACGTCGTGCGCGACGCGTCCGGGTACGAGCTCTCGATGTCGGACCTCTCCGGCAATCTCCTCTCCAGAATCGCAGCGACCGACGTGCGGCTCATCTCCGGATCGGGCGTCCCGCTGGTCGAGGCGGACAGGATCGTCGTCGACTTCGAACTCCTGCCTGTCCTCTCCCGCACAGTCTCGGTCCCGCTCCTTCACTTCGAGAACGCGCAGGTCTGGTTCACGGTCGCCTCTGACGGCAGGCTCGTCGGGTGGACGGACGTCCCTTCCGGCAGTACCGCCGCGCCTCCGGACACGACGACCTCGTCCGAACCGTGGGAGATCTCCGCCGTCGTCCTGTTCGACGGGCTCGCGGCGGTCTACGCAGACAGCGCCGCATCGCTCAGTGTGAAGGCCGACCTCGACCGTCTCGAGGCGCAGGGCGGCATCGACGCCTTCGACGCCGACCTCGAGGGTCGCGTGCGGTACGAGGGGACGCCGTTCGAGAGGCCGCTCGACGTCGCTCTCTCGATCGCCGGAGGCCTCGAGGGGACGACGGTCCGCGTGACATCACTTGAACTCTCGACCGAAGCCGCCGATGTCTCGGCGACCGGCTCGCTCGCCTTTCCATCGACCGGCCTCGAGCTCGACGTCGAGGCGGCATCGCAGCTCGACACCCGGAGGCTGGCGGGCCTCTTCGGCATCGACGGCATGGCGGGCGCCGCGACGCTCCGCGCCGCCGTCGATGGACCCGCCCGCGAGCTGCGCTACGATGCGACGGTCCGTTCGGATAGCCTGCTCCTGTCCGGCGTGGCGCTGGAGTCGGTCGCGGCCGACATCGAGGGACACGGCGGACGCGCCACACTGACGTCTCTCCAGGGAAGTGCCCTCGGCGGCTCGTTCGTTCTGAGCGGAACGGCAGACATCACCCGACCGTCCGGCTCCCTCGTGTCCTTCGAGGCGGCGGGAGACCGGCTTGCGCTCTCTGCGGTACCGGGGGCCCGGCTTTCGGGCACGTCGTCGTTCGTGGCGCGAGGCGAGATCCCACTCGAGCGACTGCCCGCGGCGACCGGCACGCTCGCCGTCGATGTGTGGGACCTGCGGTACGAGGCGTGGGCGTTCGGCGACGCGGGGGTCCGGGCGGGCGTCGGGGACGGCCTCGCGCGGGCGCGCGCGTGGTGCTGCTCGACGGATGTGACGGCGACGGCGGAGCTTCGCGGGGCCGGCGTCGACAGCCTGTCCGCCACGGTCGACGCGCCGGACCTCGGCCGCATCGCGGCCCTCTTCGGTATGGAGGGGCTCGCGGGCCGCGCGACGGTCGATGTGAGGGCGGATTCTTTGCCCGGGGACCGTCTTCGGTACGCCGCCGTCATGCCTGAGCTCCGGTACCGCGGCGTGAGCCTGGGCCCGGTCGAGGTGCGGGGAAGCGCCTTGAGGAACGTGTACGACCTCTCGTGGTCGCTTCTGGACGGCGTCGCGGACGGCGACGCGTCGGTCGATGCGGTGGAGGGGACGTACGCGGCACAGACGGAGATCGACGGCCTCCAGCTCGGCGCGGTCCTCTCTGACTCCCTCCTCCGGGCGTACGACGCGGAGGGCGCCCTATCGCTCTCCGCGACCGTCGAAGGGTCGTTCGATGGCGACATCGCCGTGTCCGGCACCGTGAGCTCACTCGACGGCGCGCTCCGCGGCGAACGGTTGGAGCTCGAGAGGTCCTTCAGCTTCAATGCGACGAACGACGGACTGAGACTGAGCCCGGTGTGGCTCGCCGGTTCGTTCGGGACCTTAGGGGTGTCCGGAACGGTCTCCGCCGACGACTCGCTCGACCTCAGGGCCACGCTCGACCGGCTCGACCTGGCGGTCGTCGACCGCGTGGCCCGCGGGGCAACGCGCGGTCCGGGGGTGGCGGGAGTCGTCAGCGGCTCGCTGGCCGTCTCCGGTAGCCGCCGCTCCCCGGTGGCTGTGCTCGACGTATCCGCCGACAGCCTGAACGCGGCCGGCGTCTCGTTCGCACAGGCCCTTGTCGAAGCCGACATCGACACGTCGATGGTCATCTTCTCGGTGAGCGCCGCCACGGAGGCCGACGGCGTCCTTCTCGCCAACGGTCTGCTGCCGCTTCGCCCCGACAGCGCGGCCGTCCTCGCGCTCGATACCGACCGGGAGTTCGCCCTCAGTCTGTCGGCAGAGAACTTCGAGGCCGACGTCGGCGAGGCACTGTTGACGGGAACCCGGGGGCCGAAGGTCGTCCGCCTCGACGGTGCTTTGCTCGTGACCGGACTCATCGACTCGCTCGCAAGCCTGAACGGCCGGGGCGATCTGAACGAGCTGGCTCTGTCGCTCGCCCCCGCGCGCGTCGCGCTCGCCGACAGCTTCTCCTTCGAGATCGACGAGGGCGATGTATGGTTGGACAACCTCGCGCTCGACATCACCAGGACACGCGTCCTGAGCGAAGCGTCAGGAGGACGCTTGACGGTGTCGGGATTCGTCGGGGTCAGGGACTCGATCGATGTGTCGGCACGGCTCGACTCGCTCGACGTAGCGACCATCTTCCGCGTCGTGAGCCCGGGCCCTACGGCGCCCGTCGCCGGCAGGCTCGATCTGACCGGAACGGTGCGCGGCCGCCTCTCGGCACCGTCGATCGATGCGCGTTGGACGATGCGGAAGCCGGTCTTCGCGCAGTTCGGTTTCGAGTCGTTCGAGGGTCGCATTCACGCGGAGGACGAGCGCGTCGTTCTCGACCACGCGACGCTGCGCACCCGCACCGACTCGCTGAAGGTGACGGGTGCTGTGGGCGTCGCGGGAGTGCAGGGAGAGGCGCTCCCCATCGACTTCGCGGTACGAAGCAAGGGCATCGACCTCAGCGGCCTCTCGTCGTATCCCCGGAACGTGGACGAGCTCGAGGGGGTCTTCACGGCCGACCTGACGGCAGCCGGGACGACCTCACGCCCGACGTTCGAGGGCTCCCTGAAGCTGTCGGACGGGCTCCTGCGCGGGTACGGCATGACAGAGCCCGCGCGCGATATCGACGTCGGGATCGCGGCGCTCAACCGCGCGTTCACCATCCTGGAGGCGGATGCCTCGCTCGGCTCGGGAAGCGTCTCGGTGGACGGCTCGTACGATCTCGACTCGAACGGTTCGTTTCGGCTGCGCACCCGTCTCGATTCGCCCGAGCTCAGGATCACCGACACGCTCGACGCGCGCCTCGGCGGGAAGGTCACCTGGGCGGGCGACCGGGACCGCTCCGTCATGTCGGGCAACGTCGACATCGAGAAGGCCGAGGTCCTGTACGAGTTCAACATCGCCGATCTGGCCTCGCGCCGGGTGAAGCGGGTGGCGGTCAGATCGTCCGAGGACCCGCGTTCCCGCGTGAGGCTCGATCTCGAGGTGAACGTGCGCGACCCGGTCTCATTCAACTCGAACCTGGCGAACCTCGAACTCTCAGGAGGCGTGCGCATCTCCGGCACGCTGCTCCATCCCAGGCCGACGGGGTCGTTCTACACCGAGAGCGGGACCTTCCGGTATCTGGGTACAGAGTTCCAGATCGAGACGCTGACCGTGAGCTGGCGGGACCCCAGAAGGAGCGATCCGTACATCAACGTGGTCGCCGTCGCGGACGTCGAGGCCCGGAGCGGCGACAGCTACTCGGTGACCGTTCGGTTCGACGACTACTGGTACGACGGGACCTTCAGCTTCACGAGCACGCCGCCGCTGTCCGAGCCCGACGTGATCGCGCTTCTGACCTTCGGCGACACGGTGGGCGGTGTCGTGTCGGGGGGCGACCGTCCGGGTACGTCGAGGACGAGCTTCTCCGAGATGGCGCGGAGGACGTTCGTCGGACGCGTGTTCGGCGTCGCGGAGTCGAAGCTCGAGGACCTCCTGGCTCTCGACGTCGTCGCCATCGACGAGGAGACCACCGAGGAGGGGTCGCTCGTTGAGGGGGCCGGCGTGACGGTCGGGAAGCGGTTCGGGCGCGTCGCGGTCAGCTATACGACCGCCGTCGGCCGCTTCGAGGAGCGGGAGGTCGAGGTATCGTTCTTTCTGACGGAGCACCTGTCACTTGTCACCAAAGCCGATCCCGGCGGGAATCATGCTGCGCGAATCAAGCTCCACATCCCCATTGAGTAGGGCGCTGCGTTTCCTGCTCATCCTGCTGGTGTCGCTTGCGGCCCTCGAGGCGGCCGCGGCGCCGATCGACCCCTCGCTGGTGAAGCGGCGGCGGGAGCGGAGGCGACGCCTGGGTCCGCTCGTCGAGGAGTTGAGGATCGCGGGCAACGAGACCTTCGACCGCGATACCCTCCTCGAGTACATGGAGACCGTCGAGAGCGGGCTCTTCGGCGGCGTCCACTACGACTACGGGACCCTGACCGGGGACCTCGACAACCTCGAACGCTTCTACGCCGTGCAGGGCTTCCTCGGCGCGTCGGCCGTGCTCGAGGACGTCGAGCTCTCGGCCGACTCGCTCCGCGTCCGTCTGCTGATCGGCATCTACGAGGGGCCGCGCTGGCGCATCACCGACATCGCGTTCGAGGGGAACGAGGTGCTTCCTGATTCGCTCCTGCGCGCATCCACGGAGCTCGAGAGGGACGATCCGCTGCTGTCGCGAGCGCTCGACAGGGACTGGCGCTCCATTCTCGACGAGTACGCGCGCAGATCGTACCTGGACGCCAGGGTCGAGCAGAAGATCGAACGCGACGACACGGAGCACGCGGCTCAGGTCACGTACGAGATCGTCGAACGCCACCGCGCCTTCATCGACTCCATCCTGCTCCGCGGGAACGACCGCACCCGCGACTACGTCGTCCGCCGCGAGATCATCCCCCGGCCGGGCGACCCCTTCGATCCGGACGAGACGGGGAGGACACAGGCGGAGCTCTACGAGACGGGGCTCTTCCACGCCGTGTGGGTCGAGCCCGACCCGGCCGACACCGGGCTCGTCAAGAAGGACCTGATCGTCGGCGTCCGCGAGCGGCCGGCCGGCGCGCTCGACCTCTCGATGGGCTATGCCGCCGTCGACGGCATCGAGGTCGGGGGACAGATCGAGAATCGGAACCTGCAGGGACAGGCGACACGTCTGAGGCTCGAGGCCGAGTACAGTGAGCCCTCGAGGCACGGGAGGGTCTCGGTCGCCGATCCGTGGTTCCTGGGTTTCCCCGTGTCGGGCGAGTTGTCGTTCATGTACGAACGGAACGACGAGGGGACCTACGTGGCGGAGAACTTCGGAGGGAGCTTCTTTCTGACGAAGGCGTTGACGCCGGCTGTCACGGTCGAGGGGGGGTACACGTACGAACGCACGATCGTCTTCGACGTGACGGAGACGCTCGAGAACGTCGGCGAGAGCTACACCACCGACGTGCTGCTGGCTGCGACGTACGATTCACGGGACGATGTCCTCAACGCGAAGCGAGGCGCGTTCGCCCGAACGGCCGTCGACATCGCGAGCAGCCGCCTGGGCGGCACCAACGACTACCTCAGGACCGACGTGACGCTGAGCGGATACAAGGAGTGGACGCACGATCGCGTCATCGCCGGCTCGTTCACCGTGGGATGGATCGGGCCGCTGGGTTCGGACTTCGAGGTTCCGGCCAGCGAGCTCTATCTTGCCGGCGGCGTCGGGAGCGTCCGCGGGTTTGACAGGAACTCGCTCGGACCGGAGGGCGAGGGCGGAGACGCGGTCGGCGGCCGCGCACTCATGGTGTCACGCGCAGAGGTCCGCTTCCCGATCGCCGGTCCGGTGACCGGTGCGCTCTTCGGTGACGCCGGTCAGGTGTACGAACATCTGCAGTCGGTTCGTCTGGACGAGTTGGCCGTCGGAGCAGGCCTCGGGGTCCGGTACGATTCCCCGTTCGCGCTCTTCCGTCTCGACTTCGCCTCACCGGTCACGGACGACTTCCGCGTGGCCTGGTACCTGGGCATCGGCCAGGCCTTCTAGCGGCCCCATCCCGGTACGTGGCGCCGTTAAGGCCCATTGCACGGGCCCTCGGCGGGACCCGTTAGCACTCTACCTTCCGGGTTGCCAAGACCCCCATCCGCGTGTAGAATGTTGGCTCGGCCTGAGAAGGCCTGATGGTCAGTGTTTCACCAAGGACAGCAGAGGTTCAGCAAGAAGGGAAAGGAGACGCCTATGCCTGCGAAGGAACTTCTCTTCGGAGAGGAAGCGCGCCACGCGGTGCTCCGCGGCGTGGAGCAGCTTTCGAAGGCCGTCAAGGTGACCCTCGGCCCCAAGGGCAGGAACGTCGTGCTCGACCGGAAGTGGGGCGGGCCCAGGATCACGAAGGACGGTGTCACGGTTGCCAAGGAGGTCGATCTCGACGACCGCTTCGAGAACATGGGCGCACAGATGGTCCGCGAGGTCGCCTCGAAGACGTCGGACGTCGCCGGCGACGGCACGACCACCGCGACCGTGCTCGCAGAGGCCGTCTTCCGCGAGGGCCTGAAGAGCGTGACCGCGGGCGCGAACCCGATGTACGTCAAGCGCGGCATCGAGAAGGCGACGAGCGCCGTCGTCAAGGAACTCGGCGGCATGTCGCGCAAGGTGCGCGACCGCAGCGAGATCCTGAGCGTCGCGAAGATCTCGGCCAACAACGACCAGACCATCGGCGAGCTGATCGCCGACGCGATGGACAAGGTCGGGCGCGACGGCACGATCACCATCGAGGAAGCCAAGAGCATCGAGACGACTCTCGAGGTCGTCGAGGGCATGCAGTTCGACCGCGGCTATATCTCGCCCTACTTCGTCACGGACGCGCAGAGCATGGAGGCCGTGTTCGAGGACGCCTACATCCTCATCTTCGAGGACAAGCTCTCGAACATGAAGGACTTCGTTCCGCTCCTCGAGAAGGTCGCGCAGTCCGGCAGACCGTTCGTCGTCATCGCCGAGAACGTCGAGGGCGAGGCGCTCGCGACGCTTGTCGTCAACAAGCTGCGCGGGGTGCTGCCGTGCGTGGCCGTCAAGGCGCCGGGCTACGGCGATCGCAGGAAGGCCATGCTGGAGGACATCGCGGCCCTGACCGGCGGCACCTTCGTCGCCAAGGACCTCGGGCTCAAACTCGAGGGTCTGCAGCTCACCGACCTCGGCCGCGCCAAGCGCGTCATCATCACTAAGGACGACACGACGATCGTCGAGGGCGCGGGCAAGAAGAAGGACATCGAAGGGCGCATCGCGCAGATCAGGCACCAGATCGAGGAGACGACGTCCGACTACGATCGGGAGAAGCTCGAGGAGCGTCTCGCGAAGCTGGCGGGCGGCGTCGCCGTCCTGAAGATCGGCGCGGCGACCGAGCTCGAGATGAAGGAGAAGAAGGCGCGCGTCGACGACGCGCTGCACGCGACCCGCGCGGCCGCCGAGGAAGGCATCGTGCCGGGCGGCGGCGTCGCGCTCGTGAGGTCCGTCAAGGCCCTCGACAAGCTCAAGGCCGAGACGACGGACGAGCAGATGGGAATCGACATCGTCCGCCGCGCGCTCGAGTCGCCGATGCGTCAGATCGCGCAGAACGCCGGCTACGAGGGTTCGCTCATCGTTCAGAGGATCCTCAAGGAGCGGAAGAAGTCGTTCGGGTTCAACGCCGAGTCGGGCGAGTACGTCGACATGCTGGACGCCGGTGTGATCGACCCGACGAAGGTGACGCGGGTTGCGCTCCAGAACGCGACCTCGATCGCGTCGCTGCTTCTGACCACCGAGTCGCTCGTGACCGAGATCCCCGAGGAGGAGCCGCCGCCGGCGCCTCCGGGAGCCGGCATGGGCGGCATGGGCGGTATGGGCGGTATGGGCGGTATGATGTAGAATGAGGGTGGGCGTCCGGGCGAGGAGCCCGGACGCCGCCGACAACCGAATACGCGGTCAAAGGCGTTGATGGAGAGGAGTAGACCGGAAACGCGCGTCCAGGAGAGAGGGGCTCCATAGGCTGAGAGAGCCCCGGGCGACGCCGGTCGAAGTCGCTCCGGAGCCGCCGGTTCGAGGGACCAGCAGATGGTCCGGTAGGGCCGGCCGGGCGGGCCCGTCACAGCCCGAATCGAGCGCCCGCGCATCGTTCTCACGGGGCGGCGGGAAGCGGGATGGTACCGCGGGAGCGGCTCTACACATCGGGCCCTCTCGTTCCCTCACACGGAATGAGAGGGCCCGTTCGTACGTTCGGCCCTGGGGGCGACGCCGCACGAACTCCACGAGGGGAAAGCGATGAAGCTGCCGAAGAAATACAAGCCGCAGGAGGCCGAGCCCAGATGGCAGCAGGTCTGGGAGGACCGCGGCCTCTTCCGGTTCGACCGAGCATCCGACCGACCGATCTACAGCATCGACACACCGCCGCCGACGGTCTCGGGGAACATCCACATCGGCCACGTGTTCAGCTACGTGCAGGCCGAGGTCATCGCCCGTTTCTGGCGGATGCGTGGGATGAACGTCTACTACCCGTTCGGCTTCGACGACAACGGCCTCCCCAGCGAGCGGCTCGTCGAGAAGGAGAAGGGCGTCAAGGCGACCGAGGTCGGTCGGGAGAAGTTCGTCGCGATGTGCCTCGAACTCACAAAGGCCTACGAGGAGGAGTTCCGGGTCTTCTGGAAGCGGCTCGGCCTCTCGGTCGACTGGGAGGAGCACTACTCGACGATCGACCCGACGTCGCAGCGGATCTCGCAGCGCTCCTTCATCGACCTCTACCGCAAGGGGAAGGTCTACCGCAGGGAGGCGCCGACGCTGTGGTGTCCCGAGTGCCACACGGCGATCGCTCAGGCCGAGGTCGAGGACGCCGAGCACGACTCCGTCTTCTACGACGTCGCGTTCACGCACGACGGCGAGGACCTCGTGATCTCCACGACGCGGCCGGAGCTTCTCCCGGCGTGCGTCGCCATGTTCGCGCATCCTGAGGACGAGCGGTACGGCCATCTCATGGGGAAGAGGGCGACCGTGCCGATCTTCGGACACGAGGTGCCTATCCTGGCCGACGAGAAGGCCGATCCGGAGAAGGGGACCGGTCTCGTGATGTGTTGCACGTTCGGCGACACGACCGACATCGCCTGGTGGCAGGAACATGAACTGGGCACGCGGATCGTCTTCGACGACCAGGGCCGGATGAACGAACTCGCCCCGGGATACGAAGACCTCTCCATCAGGGCGGCGAGGAAGCGCATCGTCGCCGACCTTGAGGAGCGCGGTTCCCTCAAGGGCAGCCGCCCGATACAGCACACCGTCAACGTTCACGAACGGTGCGGGACCGGCATCGAGTTCTCGGTGGCGTCCCAGTGGTTCATCCGCATACTCGACATCAAGGACGAGATCATCGCCGCCGGCGACAAGGTCGACTGGTGTCCGGACTACATGAAGGTCCGATTCAGGAACTGGGTCGAGAACCTCCGCTGGGACTGGTGTATCTCCCGGCAACGCTACTACGGCGTCCCGTTCCCGGTCTGGACGTGCAGGGACTGCGGCGAGGTCGTGCTGGCCGAGGACGACGAGCTTCCGGTCGATCCGACGACGACGTGGGCGAGGGTCGGGAAGTGCCCGTCGTGCGGGTCGGTCGAGCTCGAGCCGGAGCGCGACATCATGGACACGTGGATGACGTCGTCGTGCACACCGTTCCTCAACGTGAAGTGGGGCGAGGAGGACTCTCGCGTGGACCGGTTCACGAAGGAGGTCGACGGCACCGAGTTCCTGATGGACCTGAGGCCTCAGGCGCACGACATCATCCGGACGTGGGCCTACTACACCATCGTCAAGAGCGTGCTGAACGAGGGCAAGGTCCCCTGGCGGACGGCGATGATCTCCGGGCACGTCCTGAGGCCCGACCGGGCCAAGCTCTCGAAGTCGAAGGGCGGCGGGGGACACGCGCCGAGCGAGGTCATCGAGCAGCGTTCCGCCGACGCGACGCGCTACTGGTCGTGTTCAAGCAAGCTCGGCGTCGACACCATGATGGCCGACGAGGCGTTCGACGCCGGGAAGAGACTGACCGTGAAGCTCTGGAACGCGTCGAAGTTCGCCATACAGAGACTCGAGGACTACGACCCGGAGGCCGAACGCGGGCCGGCGGTCATCGACCGGTGGCTCCTCGCGAGGTTGAAGCGGACGGTCGAGCGCGCGACGGCGAGCTTCGAGGAGTGCGAGTATCACGCGGCCGTCGAGGCGGTCGAGGCGTTCTTCTGGCACGACCTCTGTGACAACTACATCGAGATCGCCAAGAAGCGCCTGTACGGCGACGAGGGCTACGACGAGCCCGGCCGCCGCGGGGCCCAGCATGCGCTCTACACGGGGCTCCTGGCCGTTCTCAAGATGATCGCGCCGGTGATGCCGCACGTCACCGAGGAGATCCACTCGCTCTTCTTCGCCGAGAAGGAGGGCGTCGAGTCGATCCACATCTCGGACTGGCCCGACGCGCCGGCCGAGTGGGACGACCCCGACGCCGAGCGGGCCGGCTCGGTCGCCCTGGCCGTCATCGAGGGCATGCGGAAGGTCAAGTCGACCCACAAGGTGTCGGTCGCGACCCCCGTCTCGACGCTCACGGTCGCGTGCGACGACGCAACGTGGGAGATGCTCGAGCCGATGCAGCCTGAGCTCATCGCCGTCTCGAACGCGGAGCGTCTCGAGCGCGTCAGCGAGCCGGGCGATGGGTTCGTGACGACCGACATCGAAGGTGTTATGGTGCGCGCGCAGCTGGTGCTCGACGAGGATTGACGGGCCGGCAGGAGGGGGTGCCGATGAGCGGGCAGCGCACGGATGTGCCGGAGTTCCCCGCGAAGCCGCGCTTCCTTGTCATGGAGACCGGTTTCGTCGGTGACGTCCTCGTCGTGACGCCGGCGCTCCGGGCGCTCAGGACCGCCTTCCCGGATGCCGAGATGACGGCCCTCGTCCGTCCGAAATCGGGCATGGTGCTCATCGGCACGCCGAACGTCACCCGCCTCCTGCCTCTTCCCAAGGAGCACCGTCGCGGCTTCTTCGCCGTGATGGGACTGGCGTCGTGGGTCCGCGGCCAGCGGTTCGACGCGGCGTTCGTCTTCAGACCCTCCTTCCGTAGCGCGCTCATCCCGTTCCTCGCCGGAGTGCCGACCCGCGCAGGCCTCAGCAGCGAGGGCCGTGGTCTGCTCCTGACCCACAAGGCACCATTCGAGCCCTCCATGAGCGAGGTCACCAAACACCTGACCGTCGCCGGCCTCGTCGGCGCCGAGCCCGCGGGCGATCAGCTGGAGATGTTCCTGACCGATGAGGAGCGGAGCGACGCGAGCGAACTCCTCGGGGATTCGCCGGACCGTCCCGTCGTCGTCATCCATCCCGGCGCGAACTGGCCGATCCGCCGATGGTATCCGGAGCGGTTCGCCGAGCTGGGCGCCAGACTGCGCGAAGAGGGTGTCTCCGTCTTCTATCTGGCCGGACCTGCTGACGCGGAGGTTCTCGCGGCCATCCGGGACTGGTACGAACGAGAAGGCATCGAGTCGCCGACCGTGCTCGAACCGCCGAACGTTCGCGTTCTGGCGGCCGTCATCGAGGCGGCCGACCTCGCCGTGACGAACAACAGCGGACCGCTTCATCTGACGTCGGCCGTCGGGACGGAGGGCGTCTTCATCCACGGGCCGACGCCCGTCGAACGCTGGCATCTTCAGGACCCCCGACACACGGACATCGCCGCCGCCGATGTCGACTGCCGGCCGTGCGATTCCACCTCGTGTCTTCACGACACCTTCCGCTGTCTCGACAGGATATCGGTCGACCGCGTTTACGAGGCCGTGCTCGATCGGCTTGAGAGCGGGAGTCGGGCATGAAGGTCCTCCACGTCCAGGAGTGCCCGTCGTGGGGTGGAGGCTCGGTTCAGCTGATCGAGCTTGCGAAGGGGCTGGTCTCACGCGGCCACGAGGCCCACATCGCGACGGACCCCGGGAACGAGCTCTGGAAGCGGGCGCGAGCGGCAGGTCTCCCGCTCGTCGGCATCGAGACGCGTTCCGAACTCAACCCGGCGGCCATCGGTCGACTGGCCGGAGTCGTCCTCGGTCGCGGCATCGACATCGTCAACGCCCACGCGGCGCACGCGCACTCGATCGGGCTCGCGGCGGCGGCGCTGACCGGCCGTCCCTTCGTGCTGACCCGCAGGGTCTCGTTCACGCCGCGCGACAACGCCGGCAGCCGTCTCAAGTACACCGCGAAGGCCGTGACCCGGGTGATAGCCGTGTCCGAGGCGATCCGGGACGTGCTCGTCCGATACGGCGTGGACCCTGAGAGGATCGACGTCGTCTACAGCGGGACCGATCCCGCGGTCTTCCAGCGGGCCGACGGGAAAGACGTGAGGCGGGCCTTCGGCGTTGCAGGGAACGACGTGCTCGTCGGGAAGCTCGCGAACCGCTATCACAGCTGGAAGGGACACGACACGTTCGTCGATGCTGCACGCATCGTCCTCGAGAGCAGAGACGATGTCGTCTTCGCCGTTGTCGGAAAGAGGACGGACGACGACCGGATGGAGGAGCTCGTGCGCGCGGCCGGCGTCGAGCGGAGCTTCGTGCTGGCGGGGCACCGGGACGACGTTCCGTCGGTCCTCAGTGCCTTCGACGTCTCCGTCAACGCGTCGCGCGCCGGCGAGGGACTCTCAGGGGCGGTTCGGGAGTCGATGGCCGCGGGACGACCGGTCGTGGCGACCGACGTCGGAGGGAACCGGGAGATCGTTGAGGACGGTGTGACCGGGAAGCTCGTGCCGCCGGCCGACCCCCCGGCCCTGGCCGCCGCCCTGCTGGAGGTGGTGGAGGACCCTGAGGCCGCGCACCGCATGGGCGCGGCCGCCGCCGAACTCGTCCGGAGGCGGTTCACGGTCGACCACATGGTCGAACGGACGATCGAGGTCTACGGCCGGGCGCTCGGCCGCGACTGAGTCTCCGGGCGCACGGGTGCAGGGAGGCAGTGTGAGCGGTGAGAGAGCACGCTTCGTCGCGGACGTGATGTTGGGCCGCCTGGCGCGATGGCTCAGGATCATGGGATACGACGTCCTCTACGACAACGTAGCAAGCGACCCGGAGCTCAAGCGGGTCGCGGCGGCCGACGATCGGATCCTGCTGACGCGCGACCGGGAGATCGCAGAGACGCGGCTGCCCGTCACCGTGTTTCTCGTGGAGCACGACGACGTCCAATCACAGATCCGGCAGGTCGCGCGGGCCTTCGGACTCGATGCGGAGCGGGACCTCTTCACGCGCTGCATCGTCTGCAACGCCGGGCTCGAGAGCGTCGGGAGGGAAGATGTGCAGGGGCTCGTTCCGTCGTACGTTCTTGAGACGGCCGGGACCTTCGCCCGGTGTCCCGACTGCGGGAAGATCTACTGGCCCGCCACCCACGTGGCGAGGGCGAGACGCTGGCTCCGCGAGACGCTCTCGCAGGAGGACGGATGATCACGGGTGTTGGGACGACGCGTGCGAGCCGAGGGGCGGGTCGACGGCTCCGCGTCCTCTTCGTGCTGACCTCGAGACAGTGGGGCGGCAACGAGAAGTGGACGCTGCTGACTGCTGAGGGACTCATGGACCGCGGTCACGACGTCTGTCTTCTGTGGAGCCACCCGCCCGTGCGCAGGGAGGCCGAACGCCGCGGCATTCCCGGCGCCAGGGTCCGGCTGTGGGGCGACGTGAACCCCGTGGGGTTCATCTGGCTCTGCGTCCGGATCGCCGCGTACAGGCCGGACGTCATCGTCCTGACCAAGCAGCGCGAGTACTGGATGGGGGGTGCGGCGGCCCGCGTTGCCGGCGGACCGATGGTCGTGCTGCGCCTGGGCCTCAAGCGCAGGCTGAGTGACGACCTCAAGCGAAAGCTCTCCTTCGGGCGCTTCTCGGACGCCATCATCGTCAACTCGACCGCCGTCCGCGACGCGCTGCGCGAGTCATCGTGGCTCGACGCCGGGAAGGTCGCACTCATCGAGAACGGCGTCCCGACCGACGCCGTAGAGCCCGATCGAGCACGGGATGCCGTCCGTCGCGTGGGCGTTCCCGAGGAGGCGAGGATCGTTCTCGGGGCGGGTCGGCTGTCGAAGCAGAAGGGCTTCGACGTACTGATCGACGCGTTCGCGCAGGTTCGGGACCGCGTTCCCGGCGTTCATCTGGTGCTCGCCGGCGGCGGACGCGACCTGCGGAAGCTGACCGAACGCGCCGCCGGGCTCGGTATCGGCGATGCCGTTCACCTGCCCGGCCACGTGGACGACGTCCGGGCCCTCATGGCGGCCTCGGACGTCTACGTTCTTTCCTCGAGGAACGAGGGGATGGCGAACACGCTGCTCGAGGCGATGTCGGTCGGGGCGCCGATCGTGGCGACCGACGTCTCGGGAACGGCCGAGGCGGTGAGACCCGGTCGTGAGGCCCTGGTCGTTCCTCCGGAGGATGTCGAGGCGCTGGCAACCGCCATCGAGCGCGTGCTCAGCGACGATGAACTGGCGGAGCGACTCGGTGGGGCCGCGCGGGAACGTGCGCGGTCCCGGTTCGGCGTGGAGAGAATGCTCGACGATGTGGAGGAGCTGCTCGTCGGGGGAACCGGACGCAGAGGAGATCGTTCCCGGTGACATCGCCAACGACGGGACCCGCCTGGCGACCCCGGCCCTCAGGGCTCGCGGCGATTCCTCGGTGGCCACGTACCGGCCCTCATGCCGCCGGCCAGCACGAAGATCACGCCGCTGATCCCCACGGGGACGGCCAGGAGGAAGAGTGTCCTCAGTGCTCCGTAGGGGGAGTAGTCGTCCAGCTTGAGGGCGACCCAGACGACGATGAGAGCGGCCTCTCCGAGCAGGGTGATGCCGGAGGCCGTGCTCCAGCGTACGCCGGCGAGGCCCGTGAGCACGACGGCGATCGTGAAGATGATCTTGACGAGCGCCAGGTGAAACGGGGCGCAGTCGGCCGACAGTGTGAGGCCGAGCCAGAGGACGGCCGCCACGGGCGCCAGGACGGCCGCGAGGGCCGTGAGAACCTGCCAGTGGGTCTGTCGTCCGTTCACATCAGGCATACCAACGCTCCGTTCGAGAAGCCTCGTCCCGGAATCTACTCCCGCCGCCGCGTCTCCGACAAGGGTTTTCGGGCCTCTCATCAGACTTGAACGCGCCGCCCTGCGGCAGTACGGTCTCTCTGAGAGACCGGACGGCTTCGCGAGGAGGTACCATGGCGGGATTCACGAAGGACGTGACCATCGAGGAGCTTCTGGAGAAAGCCCCGGAAGCCAATACGTTCCTCATCGAACGCGGGCTGCCGTGTCTCGTCTGCGGCGAGCCGTTCTGGGGGACGTTGGAGGACCTCGCGCGCCGGAACGGCATCGAGGACGTCGACGCGCTGGTCAGCGAGATGAACGCCCATCTGAAGAAGGGAGGGTCGTCGTGAGACGCATTCTCCTGTTCGAAGTCCTCCTGCTCGTTGCTCTTCTTCTGTTGGCCGGGTGCGCCCGCAGAACGCCCGCCGCGCGGCTTGCCGAGGAGGGCGGCGAGGTCGAGGTCCGGCTGATCATGTCGGACGGGGAGACGCTGAACGGTCGTGTCGTCTCGCTCACCCGGATCGACCTCGTCGTGGATGCGGTCTACACCGAGGGAGGAGGCGTCTCGATCGACGGCATGCCGGACGACAGGCGCGTCGTCGTCGACGGCGCCGAGGTCGAGGGCCGACTGCTCGATGTATCGAGGACCTCCGAGGGAAGGGTGCAGGCGACCGTCCGGAGAACGTTGCCGCTTCACAGCATCGCCGAAGCGGACTTCGCCCGCAGTCGTCGGGATGTGACGCTCGGGACGCTCATCAGTCAGATAGCCGGGCCGGCGGTCGGCCTCCTGCTCGGCCTGCTCGTTCAGGGGTGATGCCATGACCGGGAAGTCAACGTTCAGGACGGTCGCCCGTATCGCGGCGGCCGTGACCATCGTCGCGGTGCTCTCCGGCTGCGCAGGCCCCGGCGCGCGCTTCGAGGACCGCATCGGCGTGCCGGTCAATGTGACGGTCGCCGACAGCATCTCGTACGGGGGCACGCTGGTCGGAATGAGGGACGGCGCGCTTCTCGTAGACCGGGAAATACCGAAGAGCGACGACCTCGTCGTCGTCAGGAGCGGTGGAACCGACTTCGTTGAGTCCGGGGGGCGTGTGCTGGGAACGGCAGTCCTGGTCCGTGACTTCGATGTGTTGGTGAGGCAGTCCGTGCCGCCCGAAGCCGTCAGCGACCTCGAGCTCACGACCCGGGCATACTTCGGTTGGGGGACGGGGATCGCCGCCGTCCTGGCCTTCGCTCTGGTGCTGGCCATCGAGGACATCTGACGGAGCGCGAGACGGAACTACGTGACCGGCCCCGCCACCGCGGCGTAGACGGTCGTCTCGATCTTCCCGTCGGCGCCGACGATCTCGTTCATCGCGTCGTCGTCGAACGCCGCGATCGTACAGACCCCGAGACCGAGCGCCGTCGCAGCGAGGTAGAGGTTCTGGCCGACGTGTCCGGCGTCGAGGAAGAGGTATCTGTGACCGCGCTCGCCGTAGCGCCCCGTCGTCCGCGGCACGACGGCCGTCCAGATGAAGCTCACCGCGGCGAGTTCGCACATGCGCTGTCCCACCGCCGCTCTCGTGACCTCGGGGCCGATCTCGCCGTCCCGCATGAGAACGAGCTCGTGGCTTCCGACGAGGTACCTGTAGAGCCCGGCCGGCAGGCCCCGCACGCGATTCGCGACAACGTAGGCATCGATCGGATAGCAGGCGCCCGCGGACGGCGACGTCCGGAACGCGTGTCCGCCGCGTCGCCCCGTGACGCCGTGGGTCGACCAGAGAAGCTGCGAGAGGTTCTCGAGCGACATCGGTTCATCGCTGTAGTCCCTGCTCGAGCGTCGGTCGCGGACGGTCGACCAGATGGGCGGGCCGTCGTCGGTCCTCGGTTCGGGGAGCTTCACGCTGTCTGACATCGTCTTCTCCCTGGTGTGTGGTCGTCGGGAAGGGGCCTCGCTCGACCCTGACGCAGTATACAGCCGCACCCGCAGGCCTCCAAACGCCGCTCGGGCGCGGGACGGCCACGGGGCGCGCGGTCTTTCCACAGAGACCCCGCCGGTTGCGGCCGGCGCCGACTCCGGGGTATGCTCGTTCCGGGAGGTTTCATGCGACACATGAGAGCAGGGTACGTGGCGCTGGTTCTCGCGGCGCTTCTGGCGGCCGCGGCGCCGGGCCCGGCGATTGCGAGAGAGGCCATGGTCACCTTCAGAGTTCGCGTACCGGAGGGCACGCCGCCGGACGCCGGCGTCTACATCACGGGGAACATCGACGCTCTCGGCCCGTGGGACCCCGGCAAGGTCGAGCTCGGTCGCATAGACGACCGGCTCTTCGCTATCACCATCATTCTCCCGCCCGGACTCGATCTCAGGTACCAGATCACGCGGGGGACGTGGGACACCGTCGAGAGAGGGGCCGACTTCGGTCCCGTCACCGACCGTGCGCTCTCGGTCGTGGGTGACGAGACCGTCGAGGTGGAGGTCGAGGCGTGGAAGGACTTCGCGCCGGGGCGCGACCGCCACACGGTCGTCGGCGACCTTCGCTACCATCGGGAGTTCCGCTCAGAAGCCCTGGGCAACAGCAGGACGCTGCTCGTTCTGCTGCCTCCGGGGTACGACGAGGCCCCGGACGCCCGCTATCCCGTGCTCTACATGCACGACGGACAGAACCTCTTCGACGCCGCCACATCGTTCATCGGCGTCGAGTGGAACGTCGACGAGACCGTTCTCAGGATGGTCCGCGACGGCGCGGTGGCACCGCTGATCGTTGTCGGCGTGGAGAACACGAGCCAGCGTGCCTTCGAGTACACGCCCGTGCCCGACAGGGCGCGGGGCGGGGGCGGGGGTGATCTCTACGCGCGATTCCTGGTCGAGGAGGTCAAGCCCTTCATCGACGGGAACTACAGGACGATGACGGGCGCGGCCCACACAGGTATCATGGGGTCGTCGTTCGGCGGCCTGGCATCGCTCTACACGGCATGGCAGTATCCCGGTGTCTTCACCCGCGTCGGCGCAATGTCGACATCGTACGGGTGGGCCAACGGGCACATCCTCGACTTCGTCGAGTCGAACGACGCGCCCCCCGGCGCGCGTGTCTGGATCGACATGGGGACGGCCGAGTACCCGGGCGACTCCAACGGCGACGGGATCCCCGACATCATCGAGCAGCACCGCCGTATGCGTGACGCGCTCATCGAGCACGGTCTCACGCTTCCCGGCTCCCTGGGATACGTCGAGGACGAGGGCGCGGTGCACAACGAGAGGGCCTGGGCCGCGCGCTTTCCCCGTGCTCTGAGACATCTGTTCCCGCCCGGGAGACGGTAGACCATCCCGAAGACCTCTGAAGGAGTCGGTGTGACCGAGCTCGTCATCGTGCGTCACGGCGAAACGGAGCTGAACAGGGACGGCGTCTTCCGCGGCCGACTCGACGTCCCGCTGAACGACCGGGGCCGCCTTCAGGCAGAGGCGGCCGCCGAGGCGCTCTCCGGAAAACCGGTGGCGGCCGTCTTCTCGAGCCCGCTGTCGCGTGCCCTCGACACGGGCGCCGCGATAGCGAGGCGCCACGGGGTCGAGGTCATTGTCGACGAGGCGTTCCACAACTTCGATCTGGGAGTCTGGCAGGGGCGTCCGAAGGAGGTCGTCCGAAGCGAATCGCCCGAGCTGTGGGACACATGGGTGAACGACCCCGCCCGGCTCCGCATTCCCGGCGGCGAGACCCTCGACGATGTCAGGGGCCGCGCTCTCTCTCGCGCCCTCGGACTGGTCGAGGAACACAGGGGTGAACGCATCGTCATCGCGACGCACCGTTCGGTCGCGAAGCTCCTCGGCGGGGCGCTCCTCGGGCTCGGCACGGACTCCTTCTGGAGCTTCTACCTCGACAACGCGGGCTACTCGATCTTCGGTCACGGCAAACGCGGCTTCGTTCTCCTGACCTGGAACGAGGCGGCGCATCTGGGCGAACGGGTCGTCGAGCTCTTCTGAGGCTCGGGCGCGTCGCCCCAAACCCCGGCGCGGGCCGTGCGGCGGCCTGCGCTCGAATGCCTTGGAGGAGAGACCTTGTCTGCCACCACGAGCGCCCCGAGGGGTACCGTTGTCCTTGTGCTGTTCGTTGCCCTCCTCGCCTGCGCTGCGAGCTCCACAGCCGCGGTCCTGAACGCGAGAGCTCCGGCGCCGTCCCCCGACGGCGCAGCCATCGCCTTCTCCTACATGGGCGACATCTGGATCGTGGACGCATCGGGCGGCGACGCGCGCCGTCTGACCGTCCACGAGGCCTACGACAGTTCTCCCGTCTGGTCGCCGGACGGGCGACGGATCGCGTTCTCATCGGACAGGCGCGGGAACACGGACGTGTACGTCGTGCAGGCCGACGGCGGCGAGCCGACGCGGCTGACCTGTCACGACTCGTGGGACGAGGTCCAGTGCTGGACGCGGGACGGCTCGGAGATTCTCTTCACCTCGAGACGCGACACGCTCGAGTACGAGCTCTTCGCGGTCGACGCCGAGGGTGGGATGCCGTACCGGGTCATCCGCGACCGCGCGAACAACCCTGCCGTGTCCCCTGACGGCCGCTGGATCGCGTACGTGCGGGGCCGGACGTCCTGGTGGAGGAAACACTACCGGGGCAGCGCGTCGCGTGACCTCTGGATTCGTGCGGTCGACGGTGGAACCAGCGTGCGTCTCGTCGACTGGACCGGGGACGACGACGATCCCATGTGGGCCGCCGACGGACTGACGCTCTACTTCACATCCGAACGCGAGGACGGAGAGACGAACGTCTGGCGCCTGGTTCTCGATATGCCCGCGCCCGAGGAGAGCAGGATGCCGCGGGTCGCGGAGGGGCCCGAACGGGTCACGCAGCACACCGAGGACGGCGTGCAGTTCGCCTCCATCTCGGACGACGGCACCCTCATTGCGTACGAGTGCGACGCCCGCGTCTGGGCGCTCGCCGTTCCCGACGGCGTTCCCCGCGAGGTGGCGATCCGTGCGCCGAGCGACGACAAGTGGAACGACGACCTCAGGATGACGCTCCATTCCGACCTTCAGGACTTCGCTATCTCACCGGATGAGTCGGAGATAGCGCTCGTTGTGCGCGGCGAGGTCTTCGTCTGTTCCTTCGAGGACGGTGAGATCGGCGACGCCGCGCGCATCACCGAGACGCCCGCGAGAGAGAAGGACGTCGCCTGGCTCGACGATGCTTCGCTTCTCTTCTCGTCCGACCGTGAGGCGAACTACGACATCTACGTGGCGCGGCCGGCCGAGGAGGGGAAGGGGAGACTGTCGGAGTCCCTGCTGCACCGGGTCGAGCGTCTGACGGACTCCCCCGAGGACGAGTTCGGGGCGTTCGTGTCACCGGACGGAGAGACGGTGGCGTATCTGGTGGGGAGCGAGTACCTCTGGACGATGGACGCCGACGGGTCGGGCGCCCGACGGCTTCTGCCGGACGCAGAGATCCTCCATGCGGCGTGGTCTCCGGACAGCAGGTGGATCGCCTTCTCCCGGACGACCATGGGACACAAGGAGGATGTCTTCATCGTGCCGGCCGATGGCGGCGAGGCCGTCAACATCACCCTGCACCCGAACGATGACTTCCAGCCTCAGTGGTCCGACGACGGGAAGCGCATCTCGTACGCGTCGAGGACCGAGGCGGGTCAGTACATGCTCAAGTACGCCTGGCTCACACGCGACGACTACTGGAAGACCGCCGAGGAGCGAGAAGAGGACCGGGAGGCTTTCGATGAGGCCGCTCCGGATTCGATCGACGTCGAGGTCGAGATCGACTTCGAGGGGCTCAACGACAGGACGCGGACCGTGGTGACGATGCGCGGGTACTACGATTTCTACTCGGCCACGCCCTCGTGCCACCATTACGCCTTCCGGTCGGGGAGCCTGGGCAGAGACAATCTCTGGATCGTCGACTGGCGAGGCAACAAGCTGACGCAGGTCTCCGAGGGGGGCAGCGACCCCAGCGGGCTGACATGGAATGACGACGGGACGACCTGCTACTACATCGACGGCGGAAGACTGCGCTCCGTCACGATCGAACCGGAGAGTGGTTCGGTGACCGGCCGAGGCGCTCCCGGGTTCTCGGTCCCGATGACGGTCGACGTCTTCGCCGAGCGGCGCCAGATGTTCAACGAGGCGTGGCGTCTTCTGCTCAACGGCTTCTACGACCCCGACCTGCACGGGGTCGATTGGAAGGCGATGCGGGAGCGCTACGAGCCTCTGGCGGGCGCCGCCTATACCGAGGAGGAGTTCCGCGCGGTCGTGCGCGAGATGCTGGGCGAGCTCTCGGCGTCGCATCTGGGCATCTACAAGTGGGGAGGCGGCGGCATCAACACGGGGCGTCTGGGCATCCGTCATGACGAGGGTCACGACGGGCCGGGGGTGCGCGTACGGCACGTCGTACGCGACAGCCCGGCCGCCCGCGCGGGCATCGAGCCGGGGGAGTACATCGTTGCGATCGACGCCGAGCTTCTCTCCGAAGCGGACAACTATTACTGCAGGCTCACGGACACGGTCGGTGAGGAGATACTCGTGACCGTGGCCTCGAGCGCCGCAGGACGGTCGCCGCGCGACGTCAGGATCCGGCCGGTCGGAAGCGGGACGCTCTGGAGGCTCATGTACGAGGAGTGGGTTCGCGGGAACCGCGAACGTGTGGAGGAAGCCTCGGCAGGAAGGGTCGGCTACCTGCACATCCCGAGCATGGGCACCGGCAACCTCCTCGAGTTCGCCGAGGACCTCTTCGCACAGAGTGCGGGGAAGGACGGACTGGTCATTGACATCCGCGGTAATGGCGGCGGCTCGATCCACGACCAGATCCTCAGGTACCTCGACAGGACCTGGTACGGCTACGAGACGACGCGCACGAGGCCGCCGGCGTACAACCCGCTCGAGCTCTGGACCGGTGAGCTTGTTCTTCTCATCGACGAGAGCTGCTACTCGGACGCTGAGATCTTCCCGATGGGATGGAAGGCCCTCGGGCTCGGACCGGTCGTCGGGACACCGACCTTCGGCGCCGTGATCGGCACGAACGACGTGAGTCTGATCGACGGAACCGGCTTCCGGGTCCCCGGCTCCGGCTGGTACGACATGTCCGGACGAAACCTCGAGAACTGGGGGATCGAACCGGACATCCGCGTTGACTCGGTTCCCGAGGAGCATGCGCGCGGAGAGGACGTGCAGCTCGACCGGGCGATCGAGGTGCTGCTCGGGCGGCTCGAGTAGATCGAGCGCGTCGCATCACGACGACCGAGAGAAGGCCCGGGCCTCTCTACCTCCGCTCTGCGCGCAGCTCGTCGAGCGTTGCCACGGCGCGTCGCAGGTGCGGGATGACGATCGACCCGCCGACGATGAGCGCGATGTTGAGCGCCTCCAGAACCTCGTCGTCGGTCAGGTTCTCCTCGACACACCGGATGAGATGGTAGGTGATGCAGTCGTCGCACCGGAGAACGGTCGACGCGACGAGTCCCAGGAGCTCCTTGGTCCTCGCATCGAGCGCTCCGTCCTCGTAGGCTCTGGAGTCGAGGCCGAAGAAACGCTTGATGCCGAGGTTGCCGGCCTCGAGGATGCGTTCGTTCATCCTCTCTCGTTCCTCTCGAAACGCCTTCACCGAGTCGGACATGCCGTCCTCCCTCTGCGGTCGCAGTTCCTGCCGTTCTCCGTGGCGACCGCATCTTAGAGCCTGGTTCTGCGCCGCGCAAGCCGTCCGCCGCCCCCTGCGGTCAGCCGGACGGACCGGACATGAAGAAGGGGCGGGATCGCTCCCGCCCCTTCCGTCGTCCTTCTTCCCGTCACGAAGCCGAAGCTCCGGGACGTCAGGCCTGTCCGCTAGCGGTACATGGCCTTGATGTTGCCCCAGCTCGAGTCCTCGGTGGCCGAGCCGGCGCCGCCGATCTTCGCCCACTTGATGTACCAGCCGAGATCGTCGGTCTCGTAGCTGTCCGAGCCGAAG
>WJMD01000161.1 GCA_014728125.1 Candidatus Effluviviaceae Genus V sp. | reverse complement strand
CCAACTTATGACTAGACAGATTCCTGAGGCAGCGGTATAGTACGTTCGCTCATCCGTCGGCTACCGCGTTGTGTGTTCTCCCTTTGATGGGGGAATGCGCGCCGCGGTCTGTTGTTTGGACCCCCTTGCGACCCCGAATGGCTTCGGAGGGCCCATGTCACGTACCGACGAATGGCACCGCGACCTCGAGCGCGTCATCACGCGCCGCACCGAGCTGGAACGACATCTCACACTGACCGAGGACGAGCGGCGTGCTATCGACGCTCTCAAGACCGAGTACCCGGTCCTCATCTCGAGACACTATCTCAACCTGATCGATCCCGCGGATCCCGACGACCCGCTCAGGAAGGTCGTCGTCCCGTCGGCCAGCGAGCTCAGCTACCGCCCCGGCGAGGAGGACGACGACGTCCATCAGGATGAGGCGCAGTATCAGCCGGTGCCGGGGATCATCCACCGGTACCCGGGGAAGCTCCTCTTCATCCCCACCCTGGCCTGCCCCTCACACTGCAGGTTCTGCTTCAGGAAGGGGAGGAAGGTCAAGCATCTCTCCGAGACCGAGGGTCAGCGGGCGCTCGACTACATCCGGGAGAATGAGTCGATCCGCGACGTGATCGTGACCGGAGGGGAGCCCCTGATCCTCGAGGACGAGGAGATCGATCACTGGGTCTCGTCGATCCGGGAGATCCCCCACGTCGAGATCGTCCGGATGACATCACGCTTCCCGATCTACATTCCATCGCGCATCACCGAGTCGCTCGTCTCGATCCTGGCGCGCTACAAACCGTTCTTCATGACGTTCTCGTTCGTCCATCCGAGGGAGGTCACGCCGGAGGTCGAACGTGGACTCAGGATGCTGGCCGACGCGGGCATCGTGCTGCTGCAGCAGGGTCCGCTTCTGCATGGCGTCAACGACGACCCGGAGGTCCTGAGGGAGCTCTACGAGCGGCTCGTCCGGAACCGGGTCCTCCCGTACTACGCGATCTGGGGAATCCACGCGCCAGGCGCAGAGCACTTCATGGTGAACGGGGACGAGGCCAGCAGGATCCTGGGGTCCCTCGAGAACAAGACGTCGGGGTTCTGCATTCCCCATCTCATCACGATCGCCAGAGGCGATAAGGTCCGCATGATGGGGTGGTCGCCCGAGCGCGCCGAGGAGCATCTCAAGCGCGCCCGGCGCCGCGTGACATCGGCGCCGTCCCGACTGGACGTTCCCGGCGAGACGCCTCACAAGTAGCCACGCTCGAGGCGGCCGGCGGCGGGGAGCCGTCACAGGCCGCTGTTCATGAAGTGCACAGCGAGGGCGCGACGACCGGTCGCGCCCTCATGCAACCTGCGATTGACGACTCAGTATCTCCCCGGACGCTCCACTCCCTTCTCCAGCACAGCCGAAACACCCCTTATCAAGGGCGCTCCAAGCTCATGCGCTGGAACGGCTCTTGCTTAATCACCCACCAGATGAGACTGCATAGCGCCTTCGGCCCATCCGAAGCCGCGCTCACCATGCCCCTGCTGGAGGGGCGAACCAGTGGACCACCGGGGAGGATCCGCACGATGAAGAACGTGAGATCTGGCGTCGGGTACGCGGACACGAGCGACTCGCGGGAGGCCGGTCGACGTGCCGCCGAGAAGGCGATGACGAACGGGTCGCTCAGACGCAGCGACTTCACTATGGCCTTCTGCGGCGGGAACCACGACCCCATCGCGTTCCTCGACGCGGTCCGCGAGGTCGTCGGAGACAGCGCGCTGATCGGCGGCACGTCGGTCGGCGTCATCACCAACGAACGGGCGAGCTACGGCGGCTACGAGGCAGGTGTCGCCACGGTCGAGTCGGACAACGTCCGCTTCAGAGCGATGGCGGTCGGTGAGCTCGACAGCGGCGAGGAACAGGCTGGAGAGAAGCTGGGCCGGATGGTCTCCGACATGGATGACGAGGACGCCCGGGCCATCCTCCTGTTCTACGATTCGATCAAGAAGTCCCAGCCGCTGACGGTCAACCTCGCCAGCCAGCTGATCAAGGGAGTCGAGCGCGCGCTGCCGCAGGGTCATGCCCCGGTGCTCGGTGCCGGCCTCATGAAGGACTACCAGTGGAACACGGCTCACGTGTTCGCCGACACGTCGGCGGTCACGCAGCACGCCGTCGGCGTCGTGGTCTCGGGCGACTGCAACGTCCACCACGCCATCAGTCACGGCTGCCAGCCCGCGAGCGACTACCACACCATCACCGACATACAGGGGCCGGTCGTCCGTGAGCTGGACGGACGTCCCGCGCTCAACGTCATCGAGGACATCATCGGTCCCGGTGCGGCGAAGGACTGGCAGCAGTACTCTCTGCTCGTGACGCTGGGGGCCAACCGCGGGACCGACCCGTACGGCGACTTCAACGAGAAGGAGTACATGAACCGCCTCATCGCGGCCGCCAACCCCGACGACGGTTCGGTCGTCCTTTTCGAGTCGGACTTCGGTCCCGGCGAGCAGGTGCAGATCATGCGGCGCTCGAACGAGCACATGCTGTCGTCCGCCAGAAAGGTGTCCGAGGACCTGCTGTCCGAGATGGACGGTGAGGACCCGTTCCTCGGCATCTACATCGACTGCGCGGGGCGGACCAGCGGGTTCTGCGGCGCCGGAGAGGAAGAGGGCGCAATCGTCCAGGAGACGATCGGCTCGCGCATGCCGCTCCTCGGCGTCTACTCGGGCGTCGAGATCGCTCCGTTCCTCGGCGGCTCGCGCGCCCTCGACTGGACGGGCGTACTGATCGTTCTGTCGGAGAACGCGTAGAGCGTACGCGCGTCTCCTGGAGTCGACAATGAGCCAGGATGAGCGACAGCAGCGGATCGACGAGCTCGAGCGACAGGTCCGGGGCCTCCGGTCCCGGCTCGAGAAGCTCGGCGGCGAGGTCGTCCGCGCGGACTACAAGGTGCTCCACCTGACGCAGGAGGTCAGGCGGTCCCGGGAGGCCTTCGGCTTCCTGACCGGGTTCCAGAACAGCATCTCCCGCGCGCGCTCGCTCGAGGAGCTCAACGCGACCGCGCTCAAGTCGATCATCTCGGAACTCTGGATGAAGCGGGCCGTCGTGCTCGAGCGCAGCGGGTCCGGATCGCAGCTCCGGGTCGTCGCGGCGCTTGGCTATCCCGCCGACGACACCCCGTCGGACCTGAACCTCCCATCCATACGCCGTCCCGAGTGGGGCCACGCGCACACGGTCAATGGGGAGACGGAGCCCTCCGAGTGGATCGCGGAGGTCCGTGAGGCGCTCGGCTTCCCGTACTTCCTCTGGATCCCGAACACGAGACACGGCGAGGTCGAGACGGTGCTCGTCGCCGGTACACTGGGGGAGGACGCGGCGCAGGAACCCCGCCTCACCGGACACGACCTCGACCTCTTCGTTTCGATCGGCGCCATCCTGTCCGTCGGACGCATGAACCTCATCGCCCGCGGCCGCCTGAGACGGCAGGTCCTGTACCAGTCACTCCTGCACCGCGTGTCCGAGGTCCTGCTCAAGGACTTCGACACCCCGACCAAGCACTTCGACGACGTGATCGCGCGCGTCGGATCCACCTGGTCGCTCGACAGGGTCCGTCTTCTCTCAAGGACGAGCGACGGCCGCATGGCGAACGTCACGAACGAGTGGGTCTCCGACGAGTCGCTGTCGACGGGCGACACCGTACACCCGATCGACCACGTACCGAGATACCGCGACGCCATGAGCCGCGGGGAGACGATCCGTATAGACGACGTCGAGTCGCTCGGCGAGAGCGAGTCGGCTCCGCTCACCGAGGCCGGCATGCGTTCCGTGCTCCTCATCCCGATCACCGTACAGCGCTCGATCGTCGGGTGGGCCAGCTTCGAGCAGTGTGCCGAGGCCAGACGCTGGTCGCCCGAGGACGTCCAGCTGCTGGAGGTCATCGCGGGTCTTGTGGCGCGCGCCATCGGCCGGGAGCGCGAGGTCGAGGAACGCGCCCAGCTCGAGGCCGAGTACCACCATTCGAAGAAGATGGAGGCCATCGGCCAGCTTGCCGGAGGCATCGCCCACGACTTCAACAATCTCCTGACAACGATCCAGGGCTACGCCCAGCTCCTGTCGCTGAAGCTGCCGGAGGAGTACCGCGACCTCCCGGGACTCAAGGAGATCGTCATGGCGACGGAGCGCGCCGCGGGTCTCACGCGGCAGCTCCTGAGTTTCAGCCGGCGCGACAAGGCTCGGACGGGACCGGTCAGGCTGAACGACATCATCTCCGACACGATGAAGCTCATCGCGAGGATGCTCGGCGATGGCGTGGAGATCGAGCTGGACCTTGAGCAAAGCCTGCCTCTCATGGTCGGTGACCAGCAGCAGATCAGCCAGATGATCATGAACCTGGCGATCAACGCCCGGGACGCGATGCCCGACGGTGGACGCCTGACGGTCTCGACCCACGGTCTGGAGGTCGTCGGGCCGCTCGCCAGACGCTTCAGCATCCCCGGGATCGACAGATGCCAGGTCATCGAGGTATCGGACACCGGCGTCGGCATGGACGAGGAGACCAGGGAGCGGATCTTCGAGCCGTTCTTCACGACCAAGGAGGAGGGGCGGGGAACCGGCCTCGGTCTCTCGATCGTCTTCAGCGTCGTTCGCAGGCACGGAGGGTTCGTGGACGTCACGAGCGAGCGTGGCGAGGGGACGACCTTCAGCATCTATCTGCCGATGCGCGTGCCCGAGGAGGAAGCGGCGAGCGAGACCGAGCCGAAGACGCACGTGCTGACCGGCCGTGAGAAGATCCTCGTCGTTGAGGACGACGCGAGCGTCCGCACGATGATCCGCGAGGTCCTCGAGGCCCAGGGCTACGAGGTGGTCGACGTCAACAACGGCCGGGAGGCTCTCGAATCGTATCGGGAGAACGGCCGCGATGTCTCGCTGGTGATGACCGACGTCGTGATGCCCGAGATGGGCGGCCACGAGATGTGGGAGAAGTTGGCCGAAGAGGGCCTCGATGTGCCGATGATCGTCATGAGCGGATTCCCCCAGGATCAGGACACGAATGAGCTCGTCCAGGGAGCCGACCGCTTCCTGCAGAAGCCGTTCGGCCCGAAGGAGATCGCACGGGCCGTCCGCCTCACGCTCGATGAGGCCGTGGGCGGAACGCGCAAGCAGCCCTCCTGACACGTCAGACAGCACGCGACGGTGAACCCGCACGCCGCACCGCTTTCTCCTTGACGCATCTCGCGTCAGACCGCTAACTATCCAGTGAGAGCAATCAGACCGACGAGCCTCACCCGAAGGGGAGACGGGCGTGATTCGCATCGTTGTCAGCGGCATCTGCGGACGCATGGGGTCCGAGACGGCATCGGCCGTGATCGAACGCGACGACATGGTGCTCGCGGGCGGCCTCGAACGCGGCGACCACAGGAACCTCGGGATGAAGCTCTGCGACCTCTGGGAGGGCGGGAGCATCGAGATGACCGTGCGCGGGTCGCTCGACGAGTTCAGCCCGGACGCGGTCGACGTCGTCGTCGACTTCTCCGTTCGGGAGCAGACGCTCGCCTGCGCGGAGTTCGCCCGGAAGACGGGCACGGCCCTGGTCGTCGGAACCACAGGACTCGACGACGACGCTCGCGAGGCACTCCGGAGGGCGGCCGGATCCGCGGCCGTCGTTCTTGCGCCGAACACGAGCGTCGGCGTCAACCTGCTCTTCGGACTGGTCGAGCGCGTCGACCGCGCGCTGGGGGGGACCGCCGATGTCGAGATCGTCGAGGCACACCATCGCGCGAAGAAGGACGCCCCGAGCGGTACGGCGTCCCGCATCGTCGAGCTGCTCTCGGAGGCACGCGACGTCGCCCCGGAGAACACGGCGCTCTACGGCCGTCACGGGATGACGGGCCCGAGGCCGTCCGGCGAGATCGGGGTCCACTCCGTACGCGGCGGCTCGGTCGCGGGGCGACACGACGTGCACTTCATGACCGATCTCGAGGTGGTTACGCTCAGCCACGAAGCGCTGTCCAGAAGAGCCTTCGCCGAGGGCGCGCTCTACGCGGCGCGCTTCGCGGCCGGGGCTGAGCCGGGATTCTACGGTATGGAACACGCCCTGGGCCTGGCCGAGACGGACGGTGCGTCGTGAGCGGGCGGCTGCGCGGACTCGCGGCCCTGGCTCTTGTAGCCTTCGCGGCGTTCACATCGTCCTGCGACCGTCACGTGGTCGACGGCATCGACCTCGCCGAACTCGTGCCGCCCGAGCGGCTCGAGGCGGTCGCCGAGGCCGTCGAGCGCGCCGGCCGGAACGGACCGACGCTCGCACACGCGCTCTCGGATGCCCCGGCGGGCGACCGGGAGGCGCTCGCGTTCATTCTGTCGAACATGCCGACGGTCGACCTCGCACGCGTCGAGCGGGCGTTCCTGCTCGAGACGGTCGCCCTGGCGCGCGAGGCCAGGGAGCGGTTCCCGTGGGGAGCGACCGTTCCGGAGGACGTCTACCTGACCTACGTGCTGCCGCCGCGCGTGTCGCAGGAGCCGCTGGAGCCCTGGCGCCCGTTCCTCTACCGGGAGCTCTCGGCCAGGCTCGAGGGCACGACCTCCATGAGGGAGGCGGCCCTCGAGGTCAACAGATGGTGCGGTGAACGCGTCGGCTTCCAGCCGACCCAGCGCCGCGACCAGGGCGTCTTCGAGACGCTGGCGTCCGGGTACGGCCGGTGCGAGGAGATGATGATCGTGCACATCTCGGCGCTCCGGAGTGTCTGCATCCCAGCGCGCCAGGCGTGGACGCCCTACTGGGCCGCCTCGGACAACAATCACGCCTGGACGGAGCTCTGGGTCGACGGCGCGTGGCACTACACGGGGGCCTGCGAGCCGCGCGACGAGCTCGACGACGCGTGGTTCTCCGGTCCGGCAGGCGAGGCCGCCCTCGTGCTGTCGGCGGTCTTCGGCGAGCCGGCGGCCGGTGAGGACGTCTACCGCCGCGAGGAACGATTCGCGCTCGTCAACTCGACCGAGCGCTACGGACCGACCGGCGTCCTCCGCGTCTCGTGCGAAAGGGCCGGCGGGCCGGTGTCTGACGAGAGGATCGCCGTCTCGCTCTGGAACTTCGGCGCGCTCCGTGCCATCGCCGGACCGAGAACGGATGAAGACGGGACCGCGGAGATCGCTCTCGGTGACGGCCGTTACGTCGTCTCGGCGGGCGACTCGCTCGGACACGACTGGAAGCTGGTCTCGGTGACGGCGGGCGACACGACCGACGCCGCTCTCGAGTTCACCGAGCGGCGTCCCTTCGAGGGCGTCTTCCGGCTCGTGCACGCGCCGGGCGGGGGGGAAGACGAATGATGCGGACGCTCATCGCCTTCGCTCTCATCCTGGCCGCGGCAGCCGAGGCCGAGGGGCCGGCCTGGTCTCCGGACGTGCTCGAGCTCGTCGCCGAGGAAGACCGCGAGGCGCTGGCCTCTGCGCTCGATGACGCCGGGACTAACGCCCCCGAGCTCGCCGACGCCCTCGCGCAGTTGACCGGCGAGGAGCGCGACGCGGCGCTGTGGCTCATCGAACGGATGCCCCATCTCGATCGCCTCGAGATGACGACGGGAGCACTGACAGAGCACGTGTCGGTCGCGTTCGAGACGCGGGGCGGCCTCCCTGACTCCCTTTTCCTCCCGTACGTGCTCACCTACCGTATCGACCGGGAGCCGGTCGAGGCATGGCGGGGTCCGCTGCGCGACCTGTGGTTCGAGGAGGAAGCCCCGCGGCGTCTGGCCGCTCGGATCAACGAGGCGATCGCGGCGGCCGTCTCGGAACGTGAGCGCGGCTTCTTCGGCCCGCTCCAGCCGCCGCTCTTCACGCTGGCCGCCGGATCGGGCACCGAGACGGAGATCGCCATCCTGACGACGGCGGCGCTTCGGGCCGTCGGGCTGCCGTGCCGACGCGTTCGTACGCCCGTCCGGGGGAGCGCCGACGGCAGCATGAGCTGGATCGAGTTCCACAACGGCGCGACGTGGGTGCCGCTCTACCCGCTCGAGCCGGCGTCGCTGGGCGACGTCGGGCGCGTCGAGCGGGACCACCGGGCGAGCGTCTCGATCGTCGAGGCGAGCGCGGGCTTCGAGACCCGGCTGGTCACCGAGCGCTATACATCGACCGCGAACCTCGAACTGACGTTCCTCTCGTCCGGGGGGCCGGCGGCCGGTTTCGAACACTTCTCGATCTCCGTGTTCAGCGAGGGAGCGCTCGTGCCGCTCGACGCGCTCGGCGCGGCGGCGGACGAGGACGGCCGCTTCGTCGCCGAGCTCGGCGACGGACGATACGTCGTCGCGGCGGGGGTCCGCGACGAGCAGGGGGACCCTCTCGTGAAGATGCTCGAGGTCCGGCTCGAGCCGGGCGACGAGCGAAGCCTCGCGTTCGACGTCTCTCCGGACCAGACCCCGCCCGGCGGGGCGGTGCCGGTGACGGCGTGGGTCGCCTCCGATCCGGCCAATGAGCCGGACGTTCGCATGCTCCCCATCATCGCCTCGGCGCTGGCCGTCCGCGGCGCCGACGTCACGTACATCGCGCTCGGGGACCCGGGGTCGGTCGAGCGGCTCAAGCTGCTGCTCGGTCCGAAAGCACGCGTCGTGTCGTCGAGCGAGCTGAATCAGGTCCCCGCTTTCTCAGGGGGACTCGATTCCGTGGAGACTCCCGTCATCGAGCTCTATGATGTCCGGACGAAGCAGGCTATACTGCGCCACGAGGGCTACGACCTGAACGTCGGCCGCATCATCGAGGCGGCCGGCGCGTCAACTGGGGACACCGGCGGGGAGTCCAGGTGAGCCGTTGGAGAGACAGAGGGGGCAGCCGGTTCCTGGAGGTCATTCTCCAGGCGAACGAGCTCAAGACGATCCCCCGCATGGGCTGGAGGGTCCGCGGCGTCACCGGCGGCGAGAGCGTCGCCGACCACTCGTACGCGGTTTCGTTCATTGCGATGCTGCTGGCCGACCGCATGAAGCTCGACATCGATGTCGAGAAGGTCCTTCGCATAGCGATCCTGCACGACCTTCCGGAGCACATGCTCGGCGACATCCACGCGCCGGCCGCGAGGTTCCTCGGGGAGAAGGAGAAAGAGGCAACGGAGCTCAGGATCCTCGAGAACCTGTTCGAGGGGCTCGAGGAGGGTGAGCGATACCTGTCGCTCTGGCGAGAGTTCGCCGATCGCTCCTCGGTCGAGGGCAAGCTCGTGCGGGCCGCCGACAAGATCGAGATGTTCACGCAGGCCTTCCAGTACGAGGCCGCCGGCAACAGGATGCTCGACGACTTCTGGGACTACGTGGACAACACACGTGACTTCGAGTTCGACGAGGTCGAGAGGCTCTTCGCCGAGCTTCTCGAGCTCAGGCAACGTGAACGCCAACAGGAGCAGTCAGGAACATCATGAAGTGGACCAGCGCGCTGATCCCCACGCACAAGGAAGACCCCTCGGACGCGGAGACGACGAGCCACCGCCTGATGCTCCGCGCGGGACTGATGCGGAAGCTGACCTCAGGCGTCTACAACTACCTGCCGCTCGGGTGGCGGGCCATCCGGAAGGTCGAGCGGATCGTCCGGGAGGAGATGGACGCCGTCGGGTGCCAGGAGATCCTCATGCCGGTCATCAGCCCGGCCGAGCTCTGGCGCGAGACCGGCCGGTGGGACATCTACGGCAAGGAACTGTGGCGTGTCCGTGACAGGAACGGCCGCGAGTTCGCGCTCGGGCCGACCCACGAGGAGGTCGTGACCGACATCGTCCGGAACGAGATCCGCTCCTACAGGGAGCTTCCGTTCACGCTCTACCAGATCCAGACGAAGTTCCGCGACGAGGTGCGGCCCCGGTTCGGGGTCGTCAGAGCGCGCGAGTTCATCATGAAGGACGCCTACAGCTTCCACCGAGACGACGCGTCGCTTTCGGAGACGTACGACACGATCTGCGATGCGTACACGCGCATCTTCCAACGGTGCGGGCTCGACTTCCGCCCGGTCGAGGCCGCCACCGGGGCGATCGGCGGAAGCCACTCGCACGAGTTCATGGTCCTCTCGGACACGGGCGAGTCGGAGGTCATCGTCTGCGACTGCGGCTACGCCGCCACGGACGAGCGGGCGGAGGGCGCCATCGCGCCGCCGAGCGACGTCGGCGAGGAGGGCGAGCTCGAACGCGTCGAAACGCCGGAGATGCGGACCATCGAGGAGGTCTCGGCGTTCCTCAAGGTCCCGGCGGAACGTCTGGTCAAGACGATCCTCTACCAGGTCGACGGCAGGACCGTCGCCGTCCTGATCCGTGGCGACCGGGACATCAACGAGGCGAAGATCGCGGCCTGCCTCGGGGCCGACCTCGTCGAGCCCTCCGATCCCGAGACGATCGAGAGGGTCACGAAGGCCCCCGTCGGGTTCGCCGGTCCGGTCGGGCTCGAGGGCGTCGAGGTCATAGCGGACCACACGGTCGAGCCGCTCCAGTCGGCCGTCGTCGGCGCGAACGAGAGGGACGCTCACTATGTGAACGTCCGACCGGGAAGGGACTTCGAGCCCGCGGCCTATCACGACGTGGCGCTCGTGAAGGCCGGCGACAGCTGCGCTGCGTGCGGGAAGGAGATGTCCTCCTTCCGCGGCATCGAGGTGAGTCAGGCCTTCAAGCTCGGAACCAAGTACTCGGACGCGATGAAGGCGACCTATCTCAACGAGGACGGCGTCGCCATGCCTCTCGTGATGGGCTGCTACGGCCTCGGGGTCTCGAGAACGGTCGCGGCCGTCATTGAGCAGCACCACGACGACGACGGCATCATCTGGCCGAAGAGCGTCGCACCATTCCAGATCGAGATCCTGACGGTCAGCATGAAGAGCGACGCGTGCGTCGAGCTTTCGGAGCGTCTCTACGGCGAGCTCAGTGAGCGAGGCGTCGAGGTGCTGCTCGACGACCGAGAGGACTCCCCGGGGGCGAAGTTCAACGACGCGGACCTGATCGGTCTGCCTGTGCGGGTGACCGTGGGTGACCGCGGACTCAAGAAGGGGATCGTCGAAGTGCGCGTCAGGAGAACGGGGGAGACCACAGAGGTTCCGGTGGAGGACGCCGTCGAGGGCATCCTCGAAATCCTCGACGCGATCGGCTAGCCGAAGCTGTGAGAGGCGGAGGTTCTACGACATGCGAACGGCCGGGTCTCCGGATGGAGTCCCGGCCGTTTCTTTTCGTTAGCGGGTCGTGAGGCTCAGGCGTCGCTCTCGGACGACGGCTGCTTCATCAGAGTGGACTTCTTTCTGCTGGCCGTTGCCTTCTTGATGACACCGGCCTTGACGGCCCGATCGATGGCGGACACGGCGCGCCTCACGGCCGCCTCACGATCCTCGGGAGAGGCCTCGTTGGCCCTTCTGATGGCCGTCTGCATCCGGGAGCGGATGCCCCGGTTCCTCATCTGAAGCTTCTCGTCCTGCCTCAGCCGCTTCTTCGCGGACTTCATGTGCGGCATGCGTCGTTCCCTCCATGGTTCGCGCGGAGCCGGGTGCCGCCGGCCACGCCGTGGACATCATCGAATGCATGAATATACCAGCGAGAGCGCCCCGCGTCAAGGCCATCAACCTGGTACCTGCCCGGGCGTCCCGGCCGGTTGACACCGGCCCGCCCGCGGGCTAAAGGTTGCCGTATGGGAGCGCAGCGCGGTTCTTCGGGAGGACGCATGGCGGGAGCGAGGTCGTTTCCCACGGCGCCGGCCAGGCCGGGGGTCTATCTGCTCCGGGACAGGAGCGACCGCGTCATATACGTCGGGAAGGCGCTCAACCTCAGGAACCGCCTGAGGACGTACACGGGCTCCGCCGCGACGGCCGACCGCAAGGTGGCCATTCTCCGCCGCAAGCTGGCATCGCTCTCGTTCATCGTCACGGAGTCGGAGACCGAGGCGCTCATCCTCGAGTCCAACCTCATCAAGGAACACCGCCCCAGGTACAACGTCAAGCTGCGGGACGACAAGCGCTATCCGTTCATCAAGGTCACGCTCGGCGAGGACTACCCCCGTGTCTCGGTCACGAGGAACGTCCGACAGGACGGGTCGCGGTACTTCGGACCGTACACCGACGCCCGCGCGATGCGGAGGACCCTTCGAATGGTGCGACAGGTCTTCCCGATCAGACAGTGCAAGACGTTCCGGGTCCGCGAGCGCCCGTGCCTCAACGAGCAGATAGGACGGTGCAACGCGCCCTGCGTCGGCCTCGTATCGATGGACGAGTACCGTCAGATGATCGACGAGCTGTGTCTCTTCCTGGACGGTCGGGGAGGTCACGTCGTCGCGCTCCTGACCGAACGGATGGAGGCCGCCTCGCGCGAGCGCCGCTTCGAGGAGGCGGCAGCACTCAGAGACCGCATCCGGGACATCGACACAATCCTCAGGAGACAGCGCGTGCTGACGGCCAACGGCGCCGACCAGGACGCGGTCGCGGTCGCGCGGCACGCGGGCTACACGGTCGCCTCCGTCGTCAGGGTGCGGGCCGGCAAGCTCGTCGCCTGCGAGAGCCTCCCGCTCGACGTCGGTCCCGAGACCGGGGACGGCGAGATGCTGGCGTCGCTCCTCAAACAGTTCTACGCCCTCTCGTCGGACGTTCCCTCCGAGGTGCTGGTCGACGGAGAGCCCGAGGACGGCGAGGCCATCGCCGGGTGGCTCTCCGAACGGGCCGGCCGACGGGTTCGTCTGCATGCCCCGCGGAGGGGGAAGAAGCGGTTGCTCGTCTCGTTCGCCGCCGAGAACGCGGAGGACGCTCTCAGGCGGGTGTTCGAGGCGCGGCGGCCTCCCAGGGCCGTGGTCCGGCTGGGGGAGGCGCTCGGTCTCAGTCGCCCCCCGCGCTTTCTGGCGGCCGTCGACATCTCGAACGTCTCGGGCGCACTCGCCGTCGGGACCGTCGTGACGTTCCGCGACGGCAGGCCGGACCGCTCCCTCTACCGCCGGTACCGCATCAACTCGGTGAAGGGGAGCGACGATTATGCTATGATCCGGGAGGTCGTCGGTCGACACCTTCGCCGGGCGCGCAAGGGTGACGTCGAGCGCCCCGACCTCATGCTGATCGACGGAGGTAAGGGGCAGCTGTCGTCCGCGCGGGCCGCCGTGAGCAGGGCGGGCGAACGCGGCATCGCGCTGGCCGCCATCGCGAAGCGGGAGGAGGAGGTCTTCGTACCGGGCCGCAGCACGCCGCTCTCACTCGACGACCACCCACTGGCCCGGCGCCTTCTCATCCGGGCCCGTGACGAGGTCCATCGCTTCAGCGTGACGTACCACAGAACGCTCCGCGACCGGGAGACCCGCCGCTCGGCCCTCGACGCCATCGCGGGGGTCGGTCCCGAACGCAAGGAGGCACTGCTCAAGCACTTCGGCTCCCCGGCGGCGGTCGCCGGAAGCTCGGTCGAGGCCCTCATGGAGGTACCCGGGATTGGCAGACGAACAGCGGAGAGGATCAAGGAAGCGCTCTCGGACTGAACGCGACGTTCCGATCGTCACGGAGCGCGGCGGGGGGGACGCCGGCAAGGCGCTTCTCAGGTACGCCACGTTCGAGACCGATCTCGGGACGTTCCTGGTCATACGGAGCGAGGCGGGGCTCCGCCACGTGGTCTTCTCGCAGGATCTCGATCCCAGGGAGGAGCTCGGCGGCATCGCATCCGGACAGAGCCGGCTCGTCGTCGAGGACCGCATCGGGCTCCGCTTCGTGGCGGACGCCATCCGCGCCTATCTCGCAGGGGACCCGACCGAGTTCTCGCTCCAGCTCGACCTGGACGGTCTCTCGCCGTTTTCCCGGGACGTGCTGCAGGCCACACGTTCGATCCCCTACGGCTCTCTGAGGACCTACAAGTCGATCGCTCAGGCCATCGGGGCCCCGCGCGCCATGCAGGCCGTCGGTCAGGCGCTCTCGAAAAACAGGCTCCCGATCGTCATCCCGTGTCACCGGGTCGTCCAGAGCGACGGCGAACTCGGCGGATACTCCTGCGGAGGGCCGGACATGAAGCGCCGCCTCATCGCCATCGAGACCGGTCAGTACGATCTCGGACTCGGCGCCGATCCGTCGACGACGCGGCGCCGGATCCGCTTCCTTCTGGACGACACGGGAGACACCGGTGACTGAGGCTGCCTCCAGTACGCCGACCGCGCTCGACGAGGCGGTAGACGACTATCTCGCCCATCTGACGGCCGAGCGCGGCCTCTCCCGGAACACCGTCACATCCTACCGGAGCGACCTCGCGTTCTACGTCCGGTTCCTCGAGGAGCAGGGTATCCCGGGACCGGCCGACGTCCGCGAACGAGACGTCGAGCAGTTCCTCCGCTCCCGCCGTGCGGGGGGTGTGTCGGAGAGAACGGTGGCCAGAACGCTATCGTCGGTCCGGGGTCTTCATCGCTTCCTCGTCGCGAACGGCGACGTCCGGAAAGACCCCACGGTCAACGTGTCACCGGAACGTCCCCTGAAGAAACTGCCTGACGTCCTCCCGTATCACGAGGTCGAACGACTGCTCGAATCGGTCGACACGTCGAGACCGCTCGGCATCAGGAACCGGGCCATGTTCGAGGTGGCCTACGGCGCCGGCCTGAGGGTCTCCGAGCTTCTCGCGCTCGAGATATCGGGCCTCGCGCTCGAAGAAGGCTACGTCCGGATCATGGGCAAGGGCTCCAAGGAGAGGATCGTCCCTGTCGGCGGGCAGGCCGTCCTCTGGATCCGGCGGTACCGCGCGGAGGTGCGGCCGGAGCTCGTGGCCGCGGGCCTCCGACAGGGACGGCCCGCGACCGATGTGCTCTTTCTGAGCGTCCGCGGCCGGCCGCTGTCCCGCATGGGCTACTGGAAGATACTCCGGGATGAATCGGTACGGGCAGGAGTCCGCGGAAGAGTGAAGCCGCACACGCTCAGGCATTCGTTCGCGACCCACCTGCTCGAGGGTGGATGCGACCTGCGCATCGTGCAGGAGCTGCT
>WJMD01000160.1 GCA_014728125.1 Candidatus Effluviviaceae Genus V sp. | reverse complement strand
TGGCGAGAGTGTCTCCAGATACCTGGACACGAGCCGCCGAGAGGCGCGGTACGGTCGCCTGAGGACGCGAACGGCGATGCTGTCGAACGGATCGCGTTTTCTGTACCTGAGAACCGCGTCGGCGCCCGAGGCGCGGGAGAGCACGCGGCTCCGCGCGTTCGAGTGCAGGTCGATGACGAAGCGGTACGAGACGTCGCGGATCTCGCGGGCGAGTCGCCGGAGACCACCCCCGGTCTCGTCGAACGGGTGGACCCGGTCGATCGACTCGTTGCCGGCGACCAGGTCGGTGAAGCGCCGCTTGAGCGCGAAGCCCACCCTCGCATCGGGGAACCGCTCTCTGAGAGCCGCGACCGCGGGCTCCGTCAGAACGATGTCGCCCACGGAACTCAGGCGGATGAAGAGAAAGCCGTCGGTCCCGTCGGGCGTCGCCTTCACTGACCTGCTCCGGTCGTGTTGACACCTTCGTCCCGGAACTGCATCTCGTACAGCCTGCGATAGACACCTCCCGCGCCCATGAGCTCGTCGTGGGTTCCGGTCTCCACGATGCGACCGTCCGTGAGCACGACGATGCGGTCGGCGTTGCGGACGGTCGAGAGCCTGTGCGCGATCAGGAGCACCGTGCGTCCTTCGAGCAGGTGCTCGATCGCCTCCTGAACAAGCCTCTCCGACTCGGTATCGAGAGACGACGTCGCCTCATCGAAAACAAGCACGGGGGGGTTCTTCAGAATCGCCCTGGCGATCGCTATCCTCTGACGCTCACCGCCCGAGATCATCGTTCCGCGCTCGCCGATGAACGTATCGTAGCCCTCGGGAAGCCCCGAGATGAAGTCGTGCGCGTTCGCGGCTCTCGCGGCCGCGTGGACGTCCTCGTCGCTCGCTCCCTCGAGCCCGTACGCGATGTTGTTCCGGACGGTGTCGTTGAACAGGATCGTCTCCTGCGTGACGATCCCCATCAGTGCGCGGAGCGAAGCGAGCTCCGCGTCCCGGAGGTCCATGCCGTCGATCGTCACCCTTCCCGCGGTCGGATCGTAGAAGCGGGGAAGGAGATCGAGCAGCGTCGATTTCCCGGCGCCGCTCGGTCCGACGATGGCGACGATCTCACCGCGGCTGATGGTCAGGTCGATATCGTGCAGCACCTGTCCGCCGGTGTCGTACCGGAACGACACCGACTCGTAGCGGATGCTGTCCACGAATCCGGGCAGCTTCCGGGGATGCTCGGCCTCCCGCACCGACGGGACGGTGTCGAGAATCTCGAAGATCCGGGCGGCCGCCGCCAGACCGGTCTGGAGCTGGTTGTTCGCCTTCGACACCTTGCGGAGCGGCTGCATCGTCGAGAGCGTCGCCGCCAGGAAGATGAGGAACCAGTCGGGCGAGACGGTGCCGCCCACCAGCACCTGCCGCCCGCCGTACCACAGGATCACGACGACGCCGGCCACCCCGAGATACTCGGTCAGCGGGCCCGCCAGGGCCCCCAGCACCTCCATCCTGATCGTCCTTCTCAGGAACTCCTGCGTCTGCTTTCGGAACCGGCCGCGCTCGTACGACTCCATTCCGAACGCCTTGACGACACGGACCCCCGAGATCGTCTCCTGAAGCGTCGACGTGATGTCGGCCATCTTCTCCTGAATGCGGGCGCTCCGCTTCCTGAGGCGCTGGCCGACCCTGCCGATCAGGTAGACGATCGGCGGCAGGACGGCGAACGTGATGAGCGCCAGTCTCCAGCTGATCCAGATGGCGACGCCGAGATAGAGGACGACGAGGAACGACTCCCGGAAGAGATTGGCGAACGTCGCGACGAGAGCCCGACGCACCAGATTGACGTCGTTCGTGATGCGTGAGATGAGCTGGCCGGTCCTCCTGCCGTGGAAGAACGACAGCGAGAGACCCGACAGCTTCGTGAAGAGCTCGTCTCGCAGGTCCCGGATCACGCGCTGTTCGACCGTGATCATGAGGAAGGTCTGCAGGTAGCCGAAGATGCCCTTGACGAGAAAGACGACGAGCAGCGCCACGCAGATCTTCGCCAGCGCCCTCATCGGCGTCTCGCTCTCGAAGAAGCCGAGGATCCGCCCTCTGAGTCTCTCCTTGAGCCCCCCGACCGACGCCCCGCCGACCTCGACGTCGTCCGCCATCGACGACATCTCGCCGGCCATATCGGTCGCTGAGCCGACGAGCTCGGCGGCCGCACCCTCGGGCTCGGCCGTCTCTTCCGCGACGAGCGTATGTTCCTGGAAGAGCACGTTGACGAACGGGAGGATCATCCCCAGCGTGGCGCCCGACAGTATCGCGAACACGGCCATGCAGACGAGCGCCGCCAGAAGGCGGCGCCAGTACGGTCTCACGTATGCGATGAGTCTCAGAAAGAGCCGCATGGCCTTTCGGTCCTACCCCGCTCCGGCGAGCAGGACAGCCTCCGTCCGTTCGATGAACTCCTCGATCGGGAACCGCTCACCGGGCACGAGCTCGACGATCTCTATGAGCCCGCTCTCGGGAAGCGCCGACTGCTCGATCTCCTCGCGCGCCATCAGTGAGACGGTCGGCACGTCCATGGCCACGGCGAAGTACACGAGGTCCGTGTTGCCCGCGACGAAGAGGTCGCACTGCCCCAGCAGGCTGACGACGTCGCGGGTCCGACGCTGCTGCACGACGATCGGCTCGCGCGAGAGCATCGACTCGAGCCGGCGCGCGATATCCTGGTTCTCCGGCGACGTCAGCAGAATGGCCTTGGCCTGGTAGTCGGTGCACAGCTTGTCGAGGAGGCGGGCCTGCTGAGCCAGCGACATTGACGTGCCGCCCCGTCCGGGTCCCGGGTCGAACCCGACCAGCAGCTCCTCCTCCCTCGGCTTCCGGAAGTGGACCAGCTGCTCCGCGAGCCGCCGCTCGCGCTCCGGAACCACCCAGCGGAGCGCAAGGTCCGACACATCGACGCCGATGACCCGGGCGATCTCGAGGCCGAGTTGCGCCCGCGTCCTACCGGAGACCTTCCGCGACACCTCCATATTGAGGAAGGGCTCGTTCCCTGAGCTCTGCATCCCCGCACGGACGCTTGCCCCCGTGGCGTAGCAGAGCAGGACACGCTCGAGATCGAACTCGCGGTCGAGGACGATGGCGATGTCGAACCGATAGGAGCGCAGCCGCTTCGCGAGAGAGCCGAGGGCCGACAGTCGGCGCACGCCTCGCGGCAGACTGTATCCTATCACGCGGTCGAGCTCGGACGCGCCCTCGAGCAGGTCCCTGTCCTCCTCCCGCACGAGCGCCGCGATCTTCCCGGAGGGGTATCCCCGGCGGAAGGCGCGGATCGTCGGCATGGCGAAGAGGGCCCCCGTCACACCCGGCTCGGGCATGACCAGGATCCGCTCGGCATCGCGGAACGCCTCTGAGAAGGAGATCGGTTCGTGCCTGCGGAAACGCTCGAGGTACCAGCCGGCCAGACGCACGAGCCAGGGAGATGCGCCCGCGAGACCGCCCTCAGCGGCCGGCGTCTCCCGGCTGACCCTCGGCTCGTCCTCGCTTGGGGGCCGGTTCGTCACTGAATGCTCTTTCCGATCGCGCCCGTGTGGTGAGAGAGCGCGCATCGAGGACGCGCTTACCCGAATGCCGGACACCGCCTCGTGGCCCGGCTCATCCTCGTTCAGCGAGGAAGGCTAGCAGACGGGTTTGAGAGGTGTCAACCGTTTTCTATCGTGCTAACATCAAGCGGGGCGTGTACTTCTGGCGCATCAGCCCCGTGTGCGTGCCGGGATGTCTGATAGACTCCGGAGTGTCATGACGCTGCGCGAAGAGAAGAGCCCCCTGAAACACGGGACCATCCCTCGTCCGCTTCGACCGAGGACGGCGGCCGCTTTCGCGAGTCTGGGCTTCCTCGCCCTCTCCGTCCAGGCCCTTGTCCTCCGCGAACTGCTCGTGGGCTGGCGGGGCAACGAGATGTCGCTCGGCATAGCGCTGGCCATCTGGCTGGGGCTTACGGGCCTCGGGAGTCTCGTCGGAGCCCGGGCGCGCGCCGCATCCGCCCGCGTCTTCAGTGGCCGGCTCGCGCTCCTCGGGATGCTCGCCCCGCTCACTCTGCTCGCGGCCAGGTTCTCCCCCGCGCTCTTCGGCATCGGCCCCGGGCGGTCCGCCGGACCGTGGCCGCTCGTCGGCGCCGCCGTATGCTCGATCGCGCCGTTCGCCGTCCTGGCCGGATCGCTCTTCCCGGCGGCGGTCACGCTCGCGGGAGGTGACCGGGCG
>WJMD01000159.1 GCA_014728125.1 Candidatus Effluviviaceae Genus V sp. | reverse complement strand
GTCGAGCATATACTCGTAGAAGATCGTCGGCTCCGAGTAGGTGTAGGCGACCGAGCGCGCTCCGCTGCGGGCGGCCAGTTCGACCAGCTTCTCGGGCGGCAGCCTGTAGTTCCTCGTCTCCTCGGGGCTGAACTGGGATATGTGCCAGTTCTGGCAGAAGAGGCAGTCGAGATTGCATCCGGCCACGGCGACCGAGAATGCCGTCGTCGTCGGCAGGAAATGGTAGAAGGGCTTTTTCTCGATCGGGTCGACGTGAACCGCGCACGGGTTCCCGTAGGTCATCGTGTAGTAGACGCCTTCACGGTTCTCCCGCACCCCGCACTGGCCTCGGCCGCCCGGGGGAACGACGCAGCGCCTCGGACAGAGGCCGCAGCGCACGACGCCGTCGCCCACCGGCTCCCAGAACTCGGCCTCGCGGGGTTCGACATACCCCTTCTCCTGAGCCTCGACCGGGCCGCTCGGGACGACCGCGGCGAGCGAGAACAGTAGAATGAAGATCAGAAGCGCTGCGCCGCTTCTCACGAGCGGTCCTCCCCCGGCTCGATCCCGAGTTCCTTCTCACCGAAGACCTCGGCCGAGAAGCGGAGGATCGTCGTCCCCGGGTCACGCCACGTCCCGGCCGGCAGGCCGGCCTTCTGACAGGTGTGGTCGAGGAAGGTGTCACGGTCCCAGCCGTACTCAGTCGCCACCTGCGGGAGCAGGAGCCCCGAACGTCCGCCGCGCTGGATGACGAGCCCGTCGCGTCCGACCTTGATCTCGGAGACGTCCTCGACTGCCCTCAGCGGACTCATGACGGAGATCTCGATGTCCAGCTGATTGAGCTCCTCCATGGTCACAGGAGGGAAACGAGGGTCACGCAGCGCCGCCTCGACGGCCATGGAGATCACCGTCTCGGCGAGCGGCCGCACGGCCTGCACCGCGCCGATACACCCGCGCAGCCGGCCGGAGCTGTGAAGCGTAACGAAGGCCCCGCTCGGTGTGTTGAACGCCTCGCTCTCGATGCGCGGGCTCGGGGACGGAGCCTCGTCCAGAGCCGACCGGATAGAGGCCCTCGCCAATCGCAGAAGCTCCCTGCGCTCTGCCTCGGTCAGGAACTCGTCGTAGTCGCCGGCGACCTCGTCCTGTCGGCTGCTCCCCCTGCCGTCCGGGCCGCTGTCGACGCCTACCGGCCTCGTCGCCACGGCGGCCATGTAACCGACGACCTGGCTCATGTCGCCGCTGACGTCGCCCGAGGTCGCATACTTCAGGACCTCGGCGTTTTCCGCTCCGAGTTCTCTCGCTGCGAAGAGCACGGCGGCCGTCGGGCCGCCGCCGCACGCCTCGCACTCCCCGCTCGCCAGCGAAGTCAGCAGTCCCTCCGGGTCGAAGGCGTCGACCGCTTTCACGGCGACCTCGTCGAGGCGCCTGGCGGCGTCCTGACTGTGGTAGTGGGACAGATCAGTGCTGGCAACAAGAAGGAACCGCTTGTCTCCGTGGCGGGAGATGACGTCCGAGATGGCGGCGGCGAGCGTTCTCGCGGCGACCTCGCTCTGCTCCCCCATCACGATCGGGACCAGGGAGAAGTCCCCAAGCGCCCGCTGAAGGAAGGGCACCTGGACCTCGAGCGAGTGTTCCTGCGCGTGGGCCCTCGGCTCGAACACGAGTCCGGAAGCCTTGAGCTCCGATACGACCTCGCCGTCGACCGGAACGGAGCCGAGCGGGGTCTCGTAGGCGTCGCCGTCGAAGACCGACGCGCCGCGGAAGGTCGCCCGGTGTGAGGGGGCCACCACGATGACCGTGTCGTATGAGTGTCCCCGCACAAGGGAGTAGGCGTGACCGGCCACGCCCCCCGAGTACACGTACCCTGCATGAGGGGCGACGATCGCCACCACATCGCCGTCCACAGCCGGGACGTCGGCCGACTCCATGAAGCGGTCGACCGCTCGTGCCAGTTCATCCGGCCCGCCGGGATAGAACGCACCGGCGACGACCGGCTGCCTGACGAGGCCTTGCTCGGATCCGTTGCCATTCACCTCTGCATCCCCTCCTTCCGCGTGACAGCCGGCGAGGGGAACGAGAAGCAGCAGACACGCTGCGGCACAACTGAGAGCCCGGTGCGTCACGCTCCTCCTCCCTCGACGATCGTGTCGTGTCCGTATCGCTCGTCGTCCCTCTCGGGGAAGTCCTCCATGGAGTGCAGGCCGCGCGACTCCCTTCTCCGGAGCGCGCTGCGGATGATGAGTTCGCCGACGAGCGAGATGTTGCTGAGCTCGATCAGATCGTGACTGACGGGGTAGCGGCGGCGGTAGTCGGCTATCTCGCGCCTGATGGCCGCCATCCGGCGTCTCGCGAGGTCGAGCCGCCGCGCGGTTCTCACTATGCCAACATAGTCCCACATCAGCCGTCGCACAACGTCCCAGTTGTAATCGAGAAGGACGCCCTCCGGGACCCTGCCGGCGTCGTTGCCCTCCCACTCCCGGACGTCGGACGTCGAGAGCGCGTGCCTCCGCTCCTCGAGCTCTCCCGTCGCCGCGACCGCGGCCCGCTCACTGAAGACGACGGCCTCGAGCAGCGAGTTGCTCGCCAGACGGTTCGCGCCGTGCATCCCCGTATGAGCGGCCTCGCCCGACACGTAGAGGCCCGGGATGGTCGTTCTACATTCGAGATCGACCGCGACGCCGCCGCACAGGTAGTGGGCCGCGGGGACGACCGGAACGGGATCGGTCGTCATGTCGATGCCGAGTCTCATCAGTTCGGCATGTATGTTCGGGAAGCGTTGTCTCACGTGCTCGGAATCGACGTGTGTGATGTCAAGGTAGACGTGCTTGTCGCCCGTCCTCTTCATCGTCCGGTCGATAGCGCGCGCGACGATGTCCCGCGGCGCGAGTTCCTTCCGGGGGTCCTCGTTCTCCATGAACCGCTCGCCGGCGAGCGTCGTGAGGACCGCCCCCTCGCCCCGCACGGCCTCGGAGATCAGGAACGACCGCACCTCCGGATGGTAGAGGCACGTCGGATGGAACTGGATGAACTCCATGTTCCTGACGGCCACCCCAGCCCTCCAGGCCATCGCGATCCCGTCCCCCGTCGCGATCTCGGGATTCGATGTGTAGAGATAGACCTTGCCGCAGCCGCCCGTCGCGAGCATGACGATCGGTGCCCTGACCGTCAGCACCCTCGTCGCCCTCTGATCGAGGGTGTGGACGCCGGCGACGGCGCGGCCGTCCGGCCCGTCGACGAGCGCCAGCTCGAGCGCCATGTGGTCCTCGAGCACGGTGATCGACCGGTGGTCGTCCACCGCAGACAGGAGCGCATCCTCGATCTCCCTGCCCGTCATGTCCGCCGCGTGGACGATCCGGCGCTCGCTGTGACCGCCCTCCCGACCCAGGGCGAAGGAGCCTCCGGACTCATCGCGGGTGAAGCGCGCGCCCCACTCGACGAGATGGCGGACGGCGTCGGGACCGTTCTTCACGGCCAGCTCGACGGCCTCGCGATGGCTGAGGCCCATCCCGGCCTTCATCGTGTCCTCGATGTGTTTCTCGAAGGAATCGTCGTCGCGGACGACGGCCGCGATACCCCCCTGAGCCATGTTCGTGGCCGACTCGGCGTCATCCTTCTTCGTGATGACCACGACACTCCCGAACTCGGCCGCCCTCAGGGCGAACGACAGGCCGGCTATGCCGCTTCCGACGACGACGAAGTCGTACCACTTCATGCACTGCTCCCGGCGTCTCTCGTGAGGGTTCAGGAGGCCGTCACCTCGAGCATGCGCTCGAGCGCCCTCCGCGCCCCGCTCATCGTCTCGGGCGGAACGTCGACTACGTACTCCTCGTGTTCCAGCGACCATGCCAGTCTGGCGAGGTCGGTCATCTTCATGTTCCTGCAGACCGCGAAGGCCGAGAGCGGGTAGAAACGTCTGTCCGGATGCTCCCTGTTCAGTCGCTCTATGAGCCCGATCTCGGTGCCGACGATCAGCTCGTCGTGTTCCCGGGCCAGGCGGACCATGTCGCCGGTCGAACCGACGTGGTCGGCCATCGCAATGACCTGTGGGGGCGCCTCCGGGTGGACGACGAGCGGAACGTCGGGATGCTCCGCTCTGGCCAGCACGACGTCCTCCGGCACGAACATGTTGTGCACATAGCAGTGGCCCTGCCACGGGATGACCGTCTTGTCCACCTTGGTCGCGACGTACGAACCGAGGTTCTTGTCCGGCACGAAGATCACCGTGTCGGAATCGAGGGAGCGAACGACGTCCACGGCGTTCGAGGACGTACAGCAGATGTCGCTCTCCGCCTTGACGGCCGCCGACGTGTTGACGTAGCAGACCACCGGCACGCCGGGATACTCGGTCCTGAATGCCCTGAGCTCGGCCACCGTCGCCATGTCGGCCATTGGACAGCCGGCCGACTCGGACGGGATCAGGACCTTCTTGGATGGATTGAGGATCTTCGCGCTCTCCGCCATGAAGTAGACGCCCGCAAGCACGATGACGTCGGCCTCGGTCTCGGTCGCAAGCTGCGCGAGCTTGAGACTGTCACCGAGGTGGTCCGACATCTGCTGGACCGCTCCGACCTGGTAGTTGTGTCCGAGGACGACGGCGTTCCTGCTCCTCTTGAGTTCTGCGATCCTGGCACGCAGCTCGTCATCGGACAGCCGCCCCAGCTCCTCCAGTGTCATTGCGATCTCCTCGTCGTTGCATCTGCGAGCGCTTCGAGGAGCGCCCGCCGACCCTTGATGATCTCCATATCGATGCCCAGCGCGACGACCGGAACGGGCGAGGTCCACTCCGACAGGCGCACAGCGTCCTTCTCGGTCGTCAGTACCGCCCGGGCGCCGGTGCTCCTGGCTGCATCCTCGACCTGTTTGAGGTCACCCTCATCGTACTCGTGATGGTCGGGCGCCGCCAGTCTTGCGACAACGTTCGCCCCGATCCTCTCGACGGTCCGGAAGAAGTCATCGGGGCCGGCGATCCCCGCCAGCGCGACGACGTCCCGCCCTCGCACCTCCCCGGGCGCGACGCGCGCCCCGGTCCGCGCGTCCCAGAGTTCGACGGGCTTCATCCTTGTGGCGACGACCGCAGCGCCCGGCGCCAGGGGCCCCAGCGTCGACTCGACCAGCTTCGCCCCGTCCTCGCCCGACCGCGTGGCGACCAGGACATCGGCCCGTCCGACACCGAGCGGATGCTCCCTCAGAGGGCCGGCCGGCAGCAGGAAGCCGTTTCCCACGGGCGAGGAAGCGTCGACGGCAACGATGTCGAGGTCGCGCTCGACCTGCACGTGCTGGAAGGCGTCGTCGAGCACGACGACATCGGCATCGAGACGCTCAACCGCCTCGCGGATCCCGTCGACGCGACGCTCCGCCACGATCACGCCGACGTCCGACAGGAGGAGTGCCAGGAGGTACGGCTCATCGCCCGCCTTCCGCCAGGAGACGAGCGGACGCTCACCGCGCGACACGAGCAGCGTACCATCGGAGGAACGTCCATACCCGCGACTCACGACCGCGACCCGCCGCCCCATTCGCTGAAGCTCCCGGGCCACGTAAACCACGAGCGGCGTCTTCCCCGTCCCGCCGACGACCAGGTTCCCCACCGACACGACCGGCACGTCGAGCCGGACCGCCGAACGTGAGCGCACGAAGAGCGTCCCCGCGACGGCGAGGCCGTACGGGATCGAGAGCATCACGAGGGCGCTCTCGAGCACGGCGCCCCAGCCCGCCGCCCGACGCTCTCCTCCCGCCACGGAACGCCACCATGCACGGGCGCCCGGCGTTCGTCCCAGGTGGACGATCTCGTCGATGTCGGTCGACGGTCGAACGGTCATCACCTCTCCTCCAGGAGTCCTGCATCGGCGAGCGCATCGACCGACCGCCGCGCGGCGCCCCTCCCCTTCTTGACGACGGCAAGGGCCGCCGACGACATCCCGGAGCGGAGCCTGTCATCGGCGAGAATCCGCTCGATCTCCTCCCGGAGCTCGTCGCGTCCGGACACCTCGACGGCGCCGCCGCCCTCGACGAGTGCGCGGGCGGCAGAGGCGCAACTGCGCGTGTCGGGACCGAAGACGACGGGCACGCCCCGAGCGGCCGGCTCGAGAGGATTGTGTCCGCCGTACCCCCCGAGCGTTCCTCCGACGAACGCGACGTCCCCTGCCGCATAGAGGCGCGCGAGCTCACCCGTGGTGTCGACGAGAACGACCCCGTCACCGTCCGGCACGGCGCCGCTCGAGCGGCGGACGACCTTGACGCCGACCCCCTCAAGCCTCCGCTGGATCGGCGCGACGCGGCGCATGTGGCGGGGGGCGACGAGGACCCGCGCGTCCCCTGACAGGGAGGACACCACGTCGGCGATCGCGGACTCCTCCCGGGGCCGGACGCTGCCGAACACGACGCACGGACGCCCGCCCTCGGAGCCGAGCGACTTCCGGAGCGCCGTGCGTTCACCGTCGCTCAACAGACCCGGGAGCGTGTCGAACTTCGTGTCGCCGGTCACGGAGATTCGCCCGTCCGGCACGCCCACCACGCGGAACCGCTCCGCGTTGACCGTGTCACGGCAGGCGACGGCCGTCAGTCGAAGAACTGCGTCCCGGACGGGAGACAGAGGCGCCCGGGCTCGGGCGAGCGCGCGGCCGGAGAGCCTGGCGTTGACGAGGCCGACCGGCACGCCCGCGTCCTCCGCCTCCGCCATCAGGTTCGGCCACAGCTCGCTCTCGACGAGCACGAGCGAGCGGGGTCTGACGCGCCCCAGGGCGCGTCGGACCGCCGGCACGGCGTCCAGCGGGACGAACGCCGTGCGGGCGATGTCGCCCAGTCGCTGCTCCGCGGCACGTTGCCCCGTCGGCGTCATGGTCGTCAGCAGGACCTCCCGTCCCCGCGAGACCAGCTCCCGGACGACAGGCTCCGCGGCGGCTACCTCACCGACCGAGGCGGCGTGGACCCAGACGGGCCGGTCCGTCGATCGAGGGAGCTCACCGAGCCGCTCGCGCCACTCGGTGCCGCCGCTCGCCCGCCTCCACGCGAGCCAGGGACCGGCGGCGAACCAGAGCATGGAGCTCAGGGCCCTGTAGGTGGCGTACGCCATTCAGTCCGACTCCCTCGGTCCTCGCGCCTCCGGACCGGCGCGCCGCGCCGCCTCCGCCGTCGCTGCATCGATCGACCGACGGAGCGCCCCCGCGCGCGCTTCCGGATCGACGTCCGGCGACGGAGGGATGGGCTCGCCGTGCACGACGGCGACGCGGGCGAAGGGGAGCGGGACCAGCATCCTGTCCCAGCTGTCGAGCCTCGCGGCCGGACACGCGGCCACACCGACCGGCACGATCGGCACGCCCGCGCGGTCCGAGATCAGGAAGATCCCCTTCTGTACGCTCCCGGCGGGGCCCCTCGGCCCGTCGGGTGTGATGGCCACTGCCTCACCCGCTCCCGCGGCGGCCAGCATCTTCAGGAGACCCCGCGTCGATCCGCGCGAGCTCGAACCCCGCACGACGCGGTACCCCAGAGAGGTCATCAGTCGCGCGCTGATCTCACCGTCCCGATGGAGCGAGGAGAGCACGACGATGCCGCGTCCGCGATACGCGTACTCGAGCGCCGCCAGATGGCCGTGCCAGAAGGCATGGACGACGCCGCCGCGTCGCCTCACCTCGTTCACCCGCTCCTCGCCGACGACGTCGAGTCGCCAGGTCGCTCCCAGCGTCCGCAGAAGGGCGGGACCGACCGCGGAGGCGGCCCCGATGAGCGCCGCATCGCGGGCGCCCCAGTGTCGCGCCCCGGCGCTCACGAGTCCTCCCCGAGCATCTCGAGCATCATGTCGGCAACGCGCTCGCTGGCGCCCGGTCCCCCCAGCTTCTCCCGCACGGCGATGAGGGCACGGGAGGTCCGCGCGAGAGCGTCCTCGTCGGTGAGGTACGGCGCGACGGCATCGGCCAGCGCGGCCGGTGTGACCTCGTGCTGGACGAACTCGGGGACCACGCGGCGACCCGCGACGACGTTGACGAGTCCGATGTCCGGTACGCGCACGAGGAGACGGCCGATGGCGTACGACAATGCCGACGTACGATAGACGATCGCCATCGGGGCTCCGAGACACGCGGCCTCGAGAGTCGCCGTCCCCGAGGAGACGATGAGCGCGGTCGCCTCCCGCATGAGGTCGTAGACGCCGTCCGCCGGAACGACTCCTGCCCACGACGTGTCGCCCGGAAGAGCACCGTCCATGCCTGCGGCGCGGCCGATCCGCACATCGAGTCCGGGGACCCTCTCTCCGAGCATCCGGGCCGCCTCCCTCATCGGCGGAAGATGCCGGAGCACCTCCTCGCGGCGACTGCCGGGAAGGAGTCCCAGGACGGGGCTCTGCGGCACGTGCTCGCGCACACGCGGGGCGCGTGCGACTCCGGGCTCCTCCATGAGAGGATGTCCGACGAACTCAACCTCGACCCCTCGTTCTCTGTAGAAGTCGACCTCGAAGGGGAAGACGACGGCCATCCTGTCGACCCGCCTGCGGATCTTCTCGACGCGCCCCTCGCCCCAGGCCCAGACCTGCGGACTGATGTAGTAGAGCACCCGGATGCCGAGGTCGCGAAGCCGTCGGGCCAGCAGCAGGTTGAACCCGGGGTAGTCGACCAGGACCGCCAGCCGCGTCCCGCGCTCGACGGCCTCCCCGGTCAACCTGTCGAGCGCCCGCCGGAGCCGCGGCATGTGCTTGACGACCTCCAGGAAGCCGACGACGGCGAAGTCGTCGGTGTGGTACACGAGCTCCATCCCGGCGTCGCGCATCCTGTCCCCGCCGACGCCGAACACGGTGCCGCCGGACGCGCGCGAGAGGTACGCGGCGACGACCTTCGAGGCGTGCAGATCCCCCGAGGCCTCGCCCGCGACCATCAGTATGGAAGCTGTCTGGGATTCCATGGCGGTCAGAGCGGCCGGGCAGGCGCGGTCAGTGTCCGGCCCCATCTCCCGATGCCGTCTTGATCTGTGTCAGGATCTCCATGGCGACCTCGAGCGCGCGGAGGCCGTCCTCTCCGCTGACGTCGGGACGCGCCCCCGAAGCCGCGGCCCGGAGAAAGGACTCGAGTTCGACCCTCAGAGGCTCGCGGTCGTCGAGTTCGAGGTCCACGTGCTCGACCACGTCCTCGAGCCCGCCCTCGATCTCGCCGGACGCGATCCGTCTGAGCTTCTCGACGGGCACGTCCCGCCGCCTGAAGAGCTCCGCGCGGGGCGCGAGCGTATCGACGCTGAGATAGGCGTCCGGCTGGAAGAAGCGGATCTTGCGGACCTTGTCTCTCGACACCCTGCTGGCGGTGACGTTGGCCACACATCCGTTCTCGAAGGTCAGCCGCGCGTTCGCGATGTCGACCGACGGGGACAGGACAGGTATGCCCACCGCCTCGATGCCGACGACCGGCGAGTGGACCGTCGAGAGGATGAGGTCGATGTCGTGGATCATCAGATCGAGTATGACGGCGACATCGGTCCCCCGTGGCACGAAGACCCCCAGCCGGTGCACCTCGATGAATCGGGGGTCGTCGAGGACATCCATCGCGGCACGGACGGCGGGGTTCATGCGCTCGATGTGACCGACGGCGAGCACGACGCCCTTCATCCTGGCCGTCTCGACGAGCTCGCGCGCCTCGGTGACCGATGCGGCGATCGGTTTCTCGACCAGCGCGTGGACGCCGCGCTCCATGGCAAGTCCGGCGACCTCGCGGTGCGCGCTCGTGGGGACCGCGATGCTCACGGCCTCGACGTGGTCGAGAAGCTCGTCCGCCGAGTCGAAGACGCGCGCGCCGGTGGTCTCGGCCACACGCTCGGCGGCCCCGCGGTCGATGTCGTGCACGCCCACAAGGCGGCAGTCCTCGATCTCGGAGTAGACCCTGGCGTGGAGACTCCCCAGGTGCCCGACGCCGATGACGCCCGTCGCGGTCAATGGTCCCTCCTCCTGTGCACGGCCGGCGCGCCACGCGGGAAGGTGCTGTCCCGCGTCCGTCCGCGCCGGCCCGGTTCGCGTCTACTTGATGATGCCTCGCGACGACGACTCGATGAAGTCGACCAGATGCTCGACGTCCTCTGACTCGTCGAGCGTCCTGCGGATCCGTTCGACGGCCTGCGTCGTGTTGAGGTCGGAGAGGTAGAGGAGCCGGTAGGCCTTCCTGAGCGTGTTGAGCCGCTCCTCGGAGAAGCCGCGCCTCAGGAGCCCGACCGTGTTGACCTCGATCGGCCTCGTGGGGATCCCGCCGATCTTGAAGAAGGGCGGGACGTCCTTCGACACGCGGCAGGCCCCCCCGACGTACGCGTGCTGTCCGATGCGGATGAACTGCTGCACGGCCGTCATACCGCCGATGGTCGCCCAATCGGCGATCTCGACGTGGCCGGCGATGTTGACCGCGTTGACGATGACGACGTGGTCACCGATGATGCAGTTGTGCGCGACGTGCGCGTAGGCCATGATCAGCCCGTCGTCCCCGATGACGGTGGCCTCGCCCTCGCCGGTCGCCCGGTTGAGCGTCGCGAACTCGCGGACCGTCGTGCGGTCTCCTATGCGGAGGAAGGTCTCCTCGTTCTCGAACTTGAGGTCCTGGGGATCCGTGCCGACGACGGCGCCGTGGAAGATGAGGCACTCCTCGCCTATCTCCGTGTTGCGGTCGACGAAGGCCATCGAGCCGATCCTGGTGCCCCGACCGATCCGGACATTCTGACCGACCACGGCGAACGGCTCCACGACAACGTCGTCGGCGAGCGATGCATCCTCATGCACGACGGCCCTCGGGTCGATGTGCGGCAAAAGCAGCCTCCCGGTCTATCGGTCGACGACCTGTGACCAGAGGTCTCCGTCGGCCACGAGATCGCCCTTCACGTAGGCTGAACCCCGCATCTTGCACGTGCCTCCGCGGAGTCTCAGGAGCTCCAGTTCGAACCGGACGGTATCGCCCGGGCGGACGGGCCTGCGGAAGCGCGCGTTGTCGATGCCCATGAAGTAGACGAGTTTCTTTTCCCGGTCCTCGACCCTTGAGAGCAGCAGGAAGCCGCCGACCTGCGCCATGGCCTCGATGATCAGGACCGCCGGGACGATCGGGTGTCCCGGGAAGTGCCCGACGAAGAACCACTCGTTCATGGTGAAGCTCTTCGTGCCGACGACGCGGCGGCTGTCCAGCTCGAGGATCCGGTCGACGAGGAGGAACGGGTAGCGATGCGGCATGACCTCCTCGATCGCATCGATGTCCCAGTTCGTCGTCGCTCCATAGCGGACCTTGCCCTGCCGGACGGCATCACGGATCGCCTCGACGAAGCGGACGTTCGTCGCGTGGCCGGACTTCTTCGCGTGGACGCTTCCCCTCAGCGGACGTCCGAGGAGCGCCAGGTCGCCGAGGAGATCGAGCACCTTATGACGCGCGAACTCATCAGGGAAGCGCAGCTCTCCCTCGTTGACGACGCCGTCCTCTCCGACGAGGATCGCGTTCTCGAGGCTGCCGCCGCGGATGAGACCCTGTTCCTTGAGTCCGGCGACGTCCGACTCGAGAGCGAACGTCCGGGCCGGCGCGATCTCCGAGACGAACGTCTCCTCGGTGACGTCGAAGCTGGCATACTGCGTCCCGATGGTCGGGTTGTCGTAGTCGATGAGGAAGCTCAGTCTGAGGCCGTCGTGAGGCGCGGCGGTCAGACAGACGTCGCCGTGCTCGAACGATACCGGCTCGAGGATCTCGAGGTGCTGGAGCGGAGCGTCCTGTTCTTCGAGCCCCGCGCTCGTCAGGATGTCGACGAACGGCTTGCAGCTTCCATCGACCGGCTCAGCGGGCTCAGCCGAGTCGATCTCGACCACGACGTTGTCGATGCCGAGACCCATGAGAGCGGCCAGCACGTGCTCGACCGTGTAGATCTTGACCCCGTCCTTCGAGAGCGTCGTCCGCCTCGGCGTGTCCTTGCTCCGGACAACGTGGGTGAGCGAGGCCGGGATCGTCGGCGCGCCCTCGATGTCCGTGCGGACGAACGAGACGCCGGAGTCCGGCGGCGCCGGCCGGAACGTGACGGTGGCCTCCTCGCCGGTGTGGATGCCGATTCCCTTGTAGGAACACTGCTGAGCGAGGGTCCGCTGCCGGGTCCTCGTCATCGATCCTCCCCTTCGTCGAGCGAATCGAGTCTCCGCTCGAGCTCGCTCACCTTCCTGATGAGATCCGGCAGCCGTGCGATGCAGGCGAGAAGCCTCTTGGCCTGTGAGTGCTTCCTGGCGGGATATCCTGAGACGCGCTCACCGGGCGGTACGTCGCGCGTCACGCCGGCCTGTGCGCCGATCATCGCTCGGTCGCCGATGGTTATGTGACCGGCCAGGCCGGCCTGTCCACCGACGACGACGTTTCGCCCGAGCTCCGTGCTTCCCGAGATCCCCACCTGCGCGACTACGATCGACCCCTCGCCGACGACGACATTGTGACCGATCTGGACCAGGTTGTCGATCTTCGTTCCGCGCGACACCAGCGTCGTCCCCGTCGTGGCCCGGTCGATGCAGACGTTGGCGCCGATCTCCACGTCGTCCTCGATGACGACGTTCCCGATCTGCGGCACCTTCCGGTGCTCGCCGTTCTCGCTGGCGAAGCCGAACCCGTCGCTGCCGATGACGCTGCCGGAATGGACGATGACACGCTCCCCGAGCACGCTGGCAGCCTTGATCGAGGCGTTCGGATAGAGAACCGTATCCTCGCCGACCTCGACACCCGGGCCGACGTAGACGCCGGGGTGGATGACGACCCGGTCATGGATCGTGGCGCGCTCCATAATGACAGCGCACGCCCCCACCGCGACGTCCGCGCCGAGAGACGCAGAGTCGGAGACCACGGCGGTCGGATGGACGCCCCGTTCGACGACGGCGCGCGGTCCCGCGAAGAGCTCCATGGCTCTCGCGAAGGCCCCGTAGGGGTTTCTGCAGACAAGCAGGGGTCGCCCGACGCTCTCTCCGGCCTCGCGGTGCTCCGGAGACACGACGACCGCCGACGCGGCGGTCGTCTCGAGGTAGCGCTCGTACTTCGGATTCGCGAGGAACGTCAGCTGGCCCGGGCGCGCCTCCCGGATCCCGGCGACGCCGTCGATGGTGACCGACGCGTCGCCGGAAACCGTCCCGCCGATCATCTCGGCGAGTTCGGCGAGGGTCTTCTTCATACGTGCCTCCGGCACCGCGCGGCGACCTACTCCTGGGTCGGCGCGCTGTTGAGCGCGTCGATGACCTGCTCCGTCAGATCGGTCGACGGGTCGGCGTAGACGATTCCCATCTGTGCCGCGTCGAGGATCATCGCGTAGTCGCCCTCCGACCCGATATCCTGCAGGATGCCGTTGATCGTATCGAAGACGGGCTGCCAGAGTTCGGCCTCGCGCTGGGCGGCCAGACCACCGACACCCCACACCTCGTTGACGAACTGCTCGAACTCGAGCCTCTTCTGCTGGACTGCGAGCTCCCGTTCGCGAAGCGCCTCCTCGGAGAGGATCAGCTGCTGTGCCTCGATCTCGCCGATCATCTCCTCGATCTCGCGCTCCATCTCCCTGGCCTGCGACTGCCAGTCCGAGAGCGACGCCTGCAGCTGGTTCTCGATGTCGCGCGCCCCCTCGTACTCGAGGCGGACGCGGTCGGAGTTTATGTAGGCCACGCCCTCAGCGGCCGCGGCAGCCCCCGAGAACAGAAGAACCCCGAGCAGCCCGGTCGCCAGAGCCTTCATCGTTCGTCTCACACGATCCTCCTGTCAGAAGAAGCGCCCCGGTGACCGGGGCGCCCACGTCTAGAAGTCGAGCCCGAACTGGTAGTGGACGACCCAGTCGCCGCCCTCTTCGTCGTCGAGGCCGTATCCCATATCGATCCCGAGAATGCCCAGAATCGGTACCTCGATGCGAACGCCGGCGCCCAGACCCCAGTAGAGGTCGGTCGGGTGGGTCGCCAGTTCGTCGTCCTCGTCGACGAGACTCTCCCACGTGTTCCCGGCGTCCAGGAACACGACGCCGTAGACCGGCAGCTGCTCCCGCTCGTCGGTGATCGGGATCCGAAGCTCGGCCGTGCCGATCAGCATCGTCCGGCCTCCGTACAGCTCGTTCCCCTGTGGCAGGATCGAGCGGTTGTCGTAGCCCCTGATGCCGTTGACCCCGACGCCGCCGAGTTCGAAGCGCGTGTCGTCCGGAACCGTGTCCGGGTCGCCGTATCCGGTGACGAGCCCGGCGCGGCCGCGCAACATGAGCGTCGTCCGCCAGAACGAGGGAATGTACTTCCTGACCTCGAGCACGTACCGCTGGAACTCGACGTCGCCGCCGAGGGCCCCGCCGAAGATGTCGGCCGAGAGCCGCGAGTAGCTGCCGATTCGCGGCTGGAACCGCCTGTCGGTCGTCCGTCTGGAGAGCGTCGTCGTGATGCCGCTCCGCCACTCCCAGTCGGGATCCTCCCGGTAGAAGGTCGAGTCGGGGTCTCCCGAACCGCCCGTCTCGATGTCGACATACTCGGAGAGCCTGTACTGCTCGAGCGTGTACTT
>WJMD01000158.1 GCA_014728125.1 Candidatus Effluviviaceae Genus V sp. | reverse complement strand
GCGTCGATGATGCCGATCTTGAAGGTGACGTTCGCAGGGATCTTGATGCGGAACTTCAGATGGCCGTCCCCGAAGTCGAAGAGGTTCAGAGGCTCGATCGCCATGATGCCCGCGCCGAACCAGCCCAGGCCCGTCGTCTGCCAGGAGAGAGCGTCCTCTCCCTCGTACGGCGGAATCGTGCCGTCGGTGAGCGTCCCCTCCCACACGTAGATCTCGGATGTGACCTCAGGGACCAGCTCGCCCGTCACAGGCGTCTCCTCAGTGAAGAGACCGAACACGCCGCTCTCGAACTCAGGAGGGCCGAGATGGACCTCCCCTTGTCCGTTCCACTCGTAGACACGGACGTAGTCGACGTACATCTCCGCCGGGAGCGGCATCGTGACAGGCAGGCCACTCCCCGGGTCGCCCAGGTTGTACGCGTCGGTGAAGGCCCCGCCGACCGCGAGGTTCGTGACGAGATAGAACGGCTTCGTGAACTCATCCGACTCGGCGTCGATCGAGAACGGAGTCTCGAAGAGGTCGTACTCGACGCCGTCGTCGACGACCGTGAACCGGAGACTGCTCTCGTCCCAGTACATCCGGTAGAGCAGAAAGCGGTCGACGAGCGGGTCATCGTAGTTGTAGTACGGGCGACAGTAGAGATCGTCGGGGTCCCACGAGATGCTGGCGGCACCGGACGGGTTCCCTGGGTTCACGGCGTCGTCCGAGTAGAAGATGGCGTTCGCGCCGACGCTCTGATTGACCGTGGCGTTGTCCTGTCCGTTCCCGCCGTTGTGGGTGTCGTGGAGGTCGCGGTAGATCTGCTTCCCGCCCATCTCCATCATGTCGAGCTCGCCGCACCGAGGCCACGCGTAGTTGCTGTTGCCGAGAAGCCAGAACGCCGGCCATCCCCCGAGGTCCAGATCGGGAACGCGCATGCGCGTCTCGATCATCCCGTACCGAACGGTGACCTTCGACTTGGAGTAGAGCCTTCCCGACGTGTAGTTCAGCGGGTTCCCCCACTGGTCCACGATGCCCGGACCGCTCTCCTCGCGCGCGGTGATCCTCAGCGCCGAATTCCCCGGGTCGCCGGGGACCTCCACGACGTCGATGTTGTCACCGGAGTAGTACTGCAGCTCGCCGTTCCCCCATCCCCACGAACCGTTGCCCGTCAGGATGATCCAGTTGTCGAGATCGTCGAACGGCTCCTCCCAGATGAGGTCGCCGACCTGCGCGTGAGCCACGCCCCCAGTGAGGAGCACTGCCAGGAACATCACAAGAGCTGTCTTCACGTCGTCCTCCCATGGAACGCGACCGAGATGGACCCGCTCTCATCCAGACGCCAGAACCTGTGCCGCACACTATGGACCATTGTACACTTTGCTCGCCCAACTTACAATCTATCATCTCCAACACCACCCCATCTACTGGGACACATTGCCCATTCTATGGGCCCATCACACGGGATGAAAGAAAAAGATTGTTCGCCTACCGAACATAGTGTACACTGGTCCCCGTTCAGACTGACGCCGCGTTCTTCCTCGCCATGACGCTCCGGCCGCCATGGGGAGAGACCGGGTGCGGCGGGATGAAGCAGGTGGCAACGGCTGTGGTGCCGGAAAAGGGAGGAGAGACCATGCAGTTCAGCAACAGAGTGTTCATCGTCGCTCTCGCCGTGTTCGCCTTCGCCGCGATCGGAGCAATGGACAGCGCGCAGGCCGCGAACCTGCTCGTCAACCCTGACTTCGAGACGGGTGACCTGACGGGGTGGCAGGTGTTCGGCGCGAGCCCCAGCTCGTCGATCACGGTCCAGTCACCCGACAACGGGCCCTCGGCACCGGGAACGCACAACGCGTTCATGGACAACCAGGCACCGGCAGTCGGTCTCGTACTCAAGCAGTCGACCGATCCGGGAACCGCGTCCGACGGCGACGTGGACTACTCCTTCGATCTCAAGCTCGACCAGGCCGATGTCGGCGGCGTGTTCTTCGTCGAGATCTTCGCCGAGCAGTCGGGCGTCGGCATCGTCGGCGGCACAGGACTAATGGGGCCGTACTGGCCCTGGAACACGTGGGAGACGTTCAGCGGCTCGTTCGTCGCGCCTGCCGGAACGGACTTCCTCACGATTCAGTTCACGGCGACGACGGGAGCGGACCCTGCCAGCACCTGTCTGATGCACGTCGACAACGTCGTGCTCGACCAGGGCACCGTGCCGGTTGAGGCTGCGACGTGGGGCGGCGTGAAGGCCATGTTCAAGTAGGCGCTCTGGGTCGGCGGGCGTCGGCCCGCTCCGCTCGAAGAGAAGGGCCGCTCTCCTCACGGAGGGCGGCCCTTCGCACTGCGTCCTGCCCGGACAGACGACGGGGCCGGCTCCAACTGCGGCGCTGCTCTCCCGCACCTCTGTCCGAAGCTCTGTTCTACAAGCGCTCCAGATCGAACCGGTCGAGGTTCATCACCTTGTCCCACGCCTCGATGAAGTCGCGCACGAATGTGTCCCGGGCGTCCTCGCTCGCGTAGACCTCTGAGATGGCCCGGAGCTGTGAGTTCGACCCGAAGACAAGGTCGACCCTGGTGCCGGTCCACTTCAGTTCGTCCGTCGAGCGGTCGCGGCCTTCAAACGTGTCCCCGTCCTCCGAGACCGGCTTCCACACCGTGCCCATGTCGAGCAGATTGACGAAGAAGTCGTTCGTCAGCGTCCCGGGTCGCTCCGTGAAGACGCCGTGCTGAGATCCGCCGACGTTGGCACCCAGGACCCGCATCCCGCCGACGAGCACCGTCATCTCGGGCGCGGTCAGTGCCAGGAGCTGCGCCCGGTCCAGGAGAAGCTCCTCGGCCGGGACGGAGTACTTCTTCTTGAGGTAGTTTCTGAACCCGTCCGCACACGGCTCGAGAACGGCGAAAGCATCCACGTCGGTCTGCTCCGCCGACGCGTCCGTGCGTCCCGGCGTGAACGGAACCGTCACCTCGTGCCCGGCGTTCCGGGCCGCCTGTTCGACACCCGCGCAACCGCCCAGGACGATGAGATCAGCGAGCGAGACCTTCTTCCCGCCGGACTGCGGCTTGTTGAATTCCTTCTGGATGCCCTCGAGGGTCTCGAGCACGTTCCTGAGCTTCTCGGGCTCGTTGACCTCCCAGTCCTTCTGCGGCGCCAGACGGATGCGCGCGCCGTTCGCGCCGCCGCGCATGTCGGAGCCGCGGAACGTGGAGGCCGACGCCCAGGCGGTCGTGACCAGGTCCCGGACCGACAGACCGGAGGCGAGGATCTTCTCCTTGAGCGCGGCTGCGTCCTCTTCGTCGATGAGCTCGTGATCGACCTCGGGCACCGGGTCCTGCCAGATGAGATCCTCCTCCGGGACCTCCGGGCCGAGGTAGCGCGAGCGCGGCCCCATGTCGCGATGGGTCAACTTGAACCACGCGCGGGCGAAGGCGTCCGCGAACTCTTCCGGGTGCTTGAGATAATGTCGCGCGATCGGCTCGTAGATTGAGTCGAAGCGGAGCGACAGGTCGGCCGTGGTCATCATCGGCCGATGCTTCTTCGTCGGGTCGTGGGCGTCGACGATCATGTCCTCGTCGGCCACGTCCTTCGCCAGCCACTGGTGCGCTCCGGCAGGGCTCTTGACGCGCTCCCACTCGTACTTGAAGAGGACCCTGAGGTACCCCATGTCCCACTTCGTCGGTCTCGGCTTCCAGGCGCCCTCGATGCCGCTGCTGATCGTGTCGCCGCCCTTGCCTGCGCCGTAGCTGCTCTTCCAGCCAAGGCCCTGCTCCTCGATGGGGGCGGCTTCCGGCTCCGGACCCACGTGCGACGGGTCGCCCGCGCCGTGGCACTTCCCGAACGTGTGGCCGCCGGCGACGAGCGCGACGGTCTCCTCGTCGTTCATGGCCATCCGGGCGAACGTCTCGCGGACGTCGCGGCCGGACGCGACCGGGTCCGGGTTGCCGTCCGGGCCCTCCGGGTTCACGTAGATGAGCCCCATCTGGACCGCGGCGAGCGGGTTCTCGAGGTCGCGGTCGCCGCTGTAGCGGCTATCGGGCTTGTCGCTCGTGGCAAGCCACTCGTGCTCGGAGCCCCAGTAGACGTCCTCCTCGGGCGCCCAGAGGTCCTCCCGTCCGCCGGCGAACCCGAAGGTCTTGAAACCCATCGACTCGAGCGCGCAGTTGCCCGCGAGGATCATGAGATCGGCCCAGGAGATCTTCCGGCCGTACTTCTGCTTGATCGGCCACAGGAGCCGGCGCGCCTTGTCGAGGTTCACGTTGTCCGGCCAGCTGTTCAGGGGCGCGAAACGCTGGTTGCCGCCGCCCGCGCCGCCGCGGCCGTCACCCATGCGGTAGGTGCCGGCGCTGTGCCACGCCATCCGGATGAAGAGCCCGCCGTAATGGCCGTAATCGGCCGGCCACCAGTTCTGCGAGTCGGTCATGAGTGCGTAGAGGTCGTTCTTCAAGGCCTCATAATCGAGCTTCTTGAACTCGGAAGCGTAGTCGAACTCCTCCCCCATCGGGCTGCTCATCGGTGGGTGCTGATGGAGGATCCTCAGGTTCAGCTGGTTCGGCCACCAGTCCTGGTTCTTCGTCCCGCCTCCGGCCATGTGCGCACCCCTCTTGCCCGTCACCGGGCATCTGCTCTCCTTGGTCATGCCTCGCTCCCTTCGTCGTCCCCAGCTCCTCTGAAGTTGCTGTCGTGTGATCCCTCGTTCTGCTCTTTCGCGCAGCGACTGCACACGCCGAGCACTTCGACGCGCGCGGCGTTGACGCTTCCGAACGTCTCGACGGATTTCGGTATGCGAAGTTCGTCGAGCTCTTCGCTCTCGAAGTCGCGCGTCATACCACACCGGGCACAGACGTAGTGATGGTGTGGCGTGGTGTTGGGGTCGAAGCGCACGACGTCGCGCCGCGCTCCCAGCGTCGAGACGAGCCCCAGGTCCCTCAGAAGCCAGAGCGTCCTGTAGACCGTGTCGAGCGACAGGGTCGGCATCCCGGGCCGTAGTGCCTTCAGCACGGCCTCGGCGCTGGGATGGTCGACACTGGAAGCGACCTCCCGGAAGATCTCGAGGCGCTGGTGGGTCAGCTTGATGCCGGCCGTCCTGGCGGTCTCCTTGAAGCGCTCGACGCGGCGCTCGACCTCGTTCATATCTACCTGCAAAGTGCCTCCGATATAGGAATGACTAGCAGACAGGAAGAAAACCACACCAAGGGCGTCGTGTCAACCAAGAAGTAGAGACGTAGAGACACGGGGCCTCTGAGCGGTCGTGGGAGTTGGTTCGCGGGATGCCGGGAAAGCTGCTAGGCCGGGGCGGGCCCGGAATCTCCGCCGCCGAAGAGCGGCTCGAAGCACCTGCGGTAGTGGTACCCGTAGATCGCGAGCGCGACGGCAAGCGGCAGAGAGCGGGGTCGTCTGAAGAGCGTCCAGAAGAGGAGCCCAGGATACTGCCAGCGCTCGCGGCCCGCGAGGCTCAGATGGTAGAAGGACCGAACGGCCGCGAGGAGGTGGGACGGAGTGACCCGAACGCCCGTCCGGGGCGGCCGGTACTCGCGGAGGAAGGTCCTGACGCGGCGGTAGTAGTTCGTCGGCGCGTAGAGGTCGCGCAACAGGCCGCCGTACCCCGCCTGAAGGGACTCGAGACCCATGCGCGGGACGATGTTGGTCGTGCCGTCGGAGTTGTCGCCGGAGAGGTCGACGCGTATCCGCCCCTCGCGGTCGAGCCTGTCATAGAGAGCGGTTCCTTCCGGCGCCTGCAGCATGCCGACCATCGCGGTGACGATCCCGCTCTTCTGAATGAACTCCGTCATGCGAGCAAAGACCGACGGCGTGTCGTTGTCGAACCCGACAATGAACCCCGCCTGCACCTGGAGCCCAGCCCTCTGAATGCGCTTGATATCCGCCAGGAGGTCGCGGTTCCGGTTCTGTCTCTTGTGGCATTCGGTGAGATTCACCTCGTCCATCGTCTCGATCCCGATGAAGACCGTGTCGAACCCGGCGCGCACCATCATCTCCATGAGCCCGACATCGTCCGCCAGCTCCATGGTGACCTGCGCGCTGAACCTCATGCCGCGCTTCTTCTCGCTCCACTCTATGAGCGCCGGTAGAAGCTCGCGGCGGAGGAACATCCCCCTGGCGCAGAAGTTGTCGTCCACGAAGGGAACGAGACCCCGCCAGCCGAGGCCGTGAAGCGTGTCCAGTTCCTCGAGCACCTGAGAGACTGACTTCATTCGCCAGCGGCGGCCGAAGAGCTGAGTGACCTCGCAGAAGTCGCAGTCGTTCGGACATCCCCGGGAGAACTGAATGCCGCGCGAGGCGTACTCGTGTGGGTCCACGAGGTCCCATCGGGGCACGGGGCTGGTGGACATGTCGGCGAACTCGTCCGTATCGTACACACGGTGCGCGGATCCCCGCTCAAGATCGGCAAGGAAGGGAGGGAGCGTCAGCTCCGCTTCGCCCAGCACGAAGTGGTCGACGTCGTCGAACCTCGTCCTCTCGGCCTCGGACGCGAAGAGCGGACCTCCCGCGATCACGGTCAGGCCCGCCGCCTTGCAGTGCGCGGCGACCTCGAGCGCCGAGTCCCTCTGGACGATCATGCCGCTCATGAGCGCCGTGTCGCCCCAGGCGAGATCCTCGTCGCTCAGGGCGCGGACGTTCAGGTCAACGAATCGTAGGTGCCAGTCCGACGGGAGCATCGCGGCCACCGTGAGGAGACCGAGCGGCGGTGATGCGGCCTTCCGGTTGATGAGTCTGAGGGCGTGCGTCAGGCTCCAGAAGGTCTCGGGGGTCCTTGGGTAGATCAGGAGCGCGTTCATGCGGCTCACTGACTGCGCCGTGGAGAGGTGGCGCGGAGAGAGGAGAGAACGGGGCCGCCAAAGTACGCGCGAGAAGGCGGCCCCGTGAACTCAAAGGGTCGAGCGATATCGAGCCGGAGGCTACGCCTCGATCTTCCTGACGTTCTCCGCCGCGGGGCCCTTCTCGCCCTGAACGACGTCGAACTCCACGCGCTCACCCTCGGTCAGGGTCTTGAACTCGTCGCCACCCTGGATGGCCGTATGATGAACGAAGACGTCCTTGGAACCGTCCTCGAGCTCGATGAAGCCGAAACCCTTGCTGTCGTTGAACCACTTCACTGTTCCTGTCGTACCCACTATTGCTACCTCTCTTGCTTCTCGCCCGGCGGAGTCGAGCTCCGCCTCGGGCGATCATCCTGTCGGAGCCGGACGGTCCGGTGTTCCGACATTACCATGACGGGGCCACCTGCCCCTTGAGGCTTCCGTCCGCCGGTATGGCTCCATATCCCCGGGCGCCTCATGGCGCCCCGAAGCACAAAAAAGGGACCGGCTCGCGCGCCAGGTCCCTCCTAGGAGATTCCGGATATGTCACCATACCAACGTGGTCGCCTCTGCTTGACGGTAGACTAACCCCCCGACCCGCCCACGTCAAGCACAATCGACAGCCTTGACGAAGAAGGGACAGGACAGGCCCAGCCCGCAGGGCGAACTGCGTGTGTCCCAAGACCGTCGGGAGACCAGGACGAGGGGCCTCAAAGGCGGTGAGAGGTCATGCGGAGCCCTGCAGCATCGCGTCAAGAGCCTGCAGGAAGCGCGACCGGTCCTTCCTGTCGAACGGGTCGGGTCCCTTCGTTTGGATGCCCATGTCGCGAAGCTCGGCCGAGAGGTTTCGGGCCGCCACGGCCTCCCCGATCGAGTCGTGCGTGAACTCGCGCCCGCGGTGGCCGAGCACGCGCGCGCCCGCCTTCAGGCAGCGGTCCGCCAGCGGGATGTCGGCGGTCACGACGATGTCACGTTCAGCCGCGTGCTCCGCGATCCAGTCGTCGGCCGCCTCGACGTCACCCTCGACGAGAGCCAGCTTGAAACTGTCATCCTCCGGTACGCGCATCCACGAGTTCGCGACGACGGTCACACGGACGCCGTACCGGCGAGCGACGCGGTAGACCTCGTCCTTGACGGGGCACGCGTCGGCATCTACGAAGATCGTGGTCTCAGGTGAGTCCGTCAGGTGTTCTCCTCCATCTTCCCTATTGCCATGCACCGCCTGTGCGCGTCGCACCTGCCCGGGAGGCGGAGCGACTCGAGGCAGCATACAGAGTTCAGCTGTCGAGAGGAACGTGCTACTTGAGAAGGACCATCTTCCGCGTCACGATGCCCTCGGGCGTCGTGAGCACGCAGAAGTAGACACCCGACGCGACGTTCCCGCCCCGGGCATCGCCCGCGTTCCAGACAGCCTCGTGGTCTCCCGGTGGCAGTTCTCCATCGATCACCGTGTCCACCAGCCGCCCTGCAACGTCCAAGACTCTGAGTGTGACGGCGCCCCCGGCCGTCAGAGTGAAGCGCATCGTCGTCGCCGGATTGAAGGGGTTCGGGGAGTTCTGGTGGAGCGAGAGACGGGGAGAAATCTCCTCGTCCACGCCCGTGATGTCCGACAGCTCGTGTTTCCAGACGCCGCCCCCGCTCAGGCCCGCGTACAGGTGGTCACCGGACGGCCAGAGCGAGAGGACCGGCCCGCCGGGAAGCGCCCCGCCGAGTTCGTGCCACGACGTCCCGGGACGGATGCTGTAGAACACGTCCCCCGCGTTCGTGCCGACGAAGAAGTACGTCTCGGTCGCCGCCAAGCTGCGGATGTGGGTGTCCGGTGGCAGTCCCTCGTTCACAGCCATCCACGAGACACCGTGGTCGTCGGACACATACACGCCCTCGCCGGCTGTCCCGGCGAGCAACCTGCCGTCGTCCAGCACGAGGGACGTGATGGCGCCCGTCGGCAGGCCGTCGTTGACGGCGGCCCACGTGTCTCCGAGATCCTCGGTTCGGAACACGCCGCTCTCGGCTGTGGCCGCGAACACGCGTCCACCGTCTGACACGAGCGCGGTGATGTTGACACTGCCGAGCCCGTCGTTCCGCTGTGACCAGCTGACCCCGTCGTTCGTGGAGAGGAAAACGCCCTCGTCGCGGCTTCCGGCGAAGATGGAGTCCCCACAGAACGTGAACGCCTGGATCCAGTGGCTCGTGAGCCCGGTGTTCGACTGACTGTAGCTGCCGCCCCCGTCGACCGACCGGAAGACCCCCAGGAGGTCGGTCCCCGCGAGCACGAGCGACCCGTCCGCGATCACGGCCCGGATCTCGACGGTCCACACGGAGGTCGAGCTGTGCCAGCTGTCGCCTCCGTTGGTCGAGTAGAAGAGACCGGCCCCGTGGGATGCGGCGATGAGCCTGGTCGAGCTGCTCGCCAACCCGCCGATGCTGCTGGGGAAGGAACCGCCGAAGCTCAGCGACCAGGAGTCTCCCCCGTTCTGAGAACGGTAGACGTGACCGCTTGTCGCGCCCACGAAGAGGTTGCTGCCGTCGGTGCCGATGGACCACAGGCTGGTCTCGGAGAGACCGCTGTTGACGGTGGCCCAGGTCTGGCCGGAGTCGGTGGACCGGGAGACACCGGGGCCGTGCGCCGCCGCGTAGAGATCGCTTCCCAGGCTCACGAACCCCTTGACCGATGGGAGGCTCGTTTCCAGCGGGTCCCAGGTGTCGGCGTGGTCCTCGGACACGAAGACGCCGCTCCACAGCGTGCTGGCGTAGAGCTTCTCGTCGAAGGAGATCATCGACATGATGTTGGGTTCACCGATTCCGTTGTCGGCCGCCTCCCACGTCTCACCCAGGTCGCCCGATCGGTACAGCCCATCGAGGTAGGTGCCAGCGTAGAGGTAGGTGTCGTCACCGGCCAGCCAGTAGATGCGCTCCACCGGCAGACCGGCGTTCACGGCCTCCCAGCTGTCCCCCCGGTCCGAGGAACGGTAGACGCCATAGAGATAGGTTCCGGCGAAAAGCAGCCCATTGTGGGCGAGCAGCGTCTTCGTGTACTTGCCGGCGAGCTCCGTACCGCAGGGCTCCCAGGACTGCCCCTGGTCCGCTGAGCGGAAGACGTTCTCGTCGCTCGCAACGAACAGCGTGTCGCCCAGAATGGCGAGGGACTTGAGGTCGTGGCTCGTGAGACCGTCGTTCGAGAAGGACCATGAGTCGCCCGCGTCGTCGGTGACCAGGACGCCCCCACCCCCGGTGGCCGCGTAGACGTTCGTGCTGTCGGCGGCGAATGAGCGCACGCGTCCGCCCGGCGGACCGCTCGTGGCCTGCCAGCCGGCGTGAGTTGCCGACGGCAGCAGGAGAAGGAGAACTGACAGCGTGATCGGGAGGCGGGACGCAATGATCATCGCGGCCTCCTGCGCGGCATGAGCACACCCATGATGCAGTATAGCATACATGGTGCGCCCGCTCAACCCCCCGGACCGTGGAACACGCCGGACACTGCCTTCGCTGCCTTTCTTGTTGCGGGTCGGTTCATATGTGTGTTACCGTCTGTCAAGTTCGCGGGTTCTGTACCATCTCTCACAGGGGAGGATGCAATGAAGCAGTTGCTCATCATCGCTCTGGCTCTCTCGCTGTTCGCCACCGGCGCGGGCGCCTCTGACCTCGTCATCACCGGCGTGATCGACGGTCCGCTGACCGGCGGGCTGCCGAAGGCCATCGAGGTCAAGGCATGCGCCGACATCGCCGACCTCTCGATCTACGGGCTCGGGTCCGCCAACAACGGCGGCGGCACGGACGGCGAGGAGTTCACCTTCCCGGCCGATTCCGCTGTCGAAGGCCAGTTCATCTACGTCTCGAACGAAGATGTCCAGTTCCAGGCGTTCTTCGGATTCGCCCCGGACTACATCGACTACGCCTCCACGAGCATCAACGGCGACGACGCGGTCGAGCTCTTCATGAACGGCGGCGTCGTGGACGTGTTCGGCGAGATCGATGTTGACGGAACCGGCGAGCCGTGGGAGCACCTGGACGGCTGGGCCTACCGCGTCGACCAGACCGGCCCGGACGGCTCGACGTTCGTCCTGG
>WJMD01000157.1 GCA_014728125.1 Candidatus Effluviviaceae Genus V sp. | reverse complement strand
TCGAACCAGTGCGTCGGACATCCTCGGATACCTCCTCTGCTGTCGCTCGCTCGACGGAACAGCCGCCCCCGCGGCACTTCGCGGGCCGGGCGCGCGACCGCCTCAGCTCCCCGCGATCCTCACGGCCTCGCGGATCATCTGCCGCGCGTAGCCCCACTCGTTGTCGTACCACGCCATGATCTTCACAAGGTCGCCATCGACGACGCGGGTCATGCCCAGGTCGACGATGGAAGCGCGGTCGTCTCCGACGATGTCCGACGAGACCAGTTCGTCGTCGGACGCGCCGAGGATGCCGAGGTAGCGGTCGCTCGCGGCCTCCTCCCGGAACGCGTCGTTCACCTCCTCGGCGGTCGTCTTCCGGCCGGTCAGGAAGACGAGGTCCGCGATCGAGCCCACGGGAATGGGAGCGCGCACGGCGACGCCGTCGAAGAGCCCCTCGTACTGTGGAAGCGCCTTCGTCGCGGCGATCGCAGCGCCGGTCGAGGTGGGCACGAAGTTCGCGGCGCCCGCGCGCCCCCGCCGCATCTTCTTGTGCGGTCCGTCGACGATGCCCTGGCTCGCCGTGTAGGCGTGGATGGTGGTCATGATCGCCTTCGTGAAGCCGATGCGTCGCCCCATCACCTCGACGACAGGCGTGATGCAGTTCGTCGTGCAGCTCGCGCACGACATGATCTGCGGCTTGCCCTCGGGCGTGTTGACGCCGTGGACGATCGTGGTGACGTCCTCGCTCTTCGAGGGCGCCGACAGTAGAGCGTGCCGCGCGCCGGCCTCGATGTGCTTCTCGAGGTCCTCCCGCTTCGTGAAGACCCCTGTCGACTCGAAGACGATGTCGACGTTCAGTTCCTTCCATGGGAGCTCCGCGGGGTCCTTCTCAGAGTGGAGCGGGTAGCTCGTCCCTTCGATCACCAGCTCCTTGTCGCCGTGCTCGACCGGACGGTCGAAGCGTCCGTAGACGGTGTCGTACCTCAGGAGATACGCGATGTTCTCCGCGGACACGAGGTCGTTCATCGCGACGAGCTCGAGGGAAGGCTCGTCCAGGACCATCTTGACGAGCGCCCGTCCGATGCGCCCCATGCCGTTCACTGCGATCCGTGCCATCCGTATCCTCCTCTTCTCCGAGCGGGAGCGTGTCCGGTTGCCCGGCACGCCCACTGTCACTGGTTCACGATGTTCCGGGGCTCGCCCTCCGCAAATGCCCGGATGTTGTCCATGGTCGTCCGCACGATGGTCTCCACAGCCTCCTTCGTGTTGAACGCCGTGTGCGGCGTCACGAACACGTTCCTGAGGTGCATCAGCATGTGGTCGGCGAAGAGCGTCTCGAGGTCGTGCTCCTTCCGGTAGATGGAGCGCAGGAGCTCCGCCTCCTCACGGATCGTCGGTTCCTCGGCGAGCACGTCGAGCCCCGCCGCCGACACCGCCCCCTCCGTCAGAGCCCTCAGGAGCTCCGCCGTATCGATGACGCTGCCGCGCGAGGTGTTGATGAGGACCGCCCCCTCTTTCATCTGTTCGAACTCGCGCGCGGAGAGCAGGTGGTGCGTCGCCTTGTTCGCCGGGACGTGGAGCGTGACGACGTCAGACCGCCTCAGAAGCTCGTCGAGCTCCACGTACTCGAACCCGGCCTCCCGCGCGTACGCCTCGTCGGGGTTCACGTCGAAGGCCAGGACGGGCATGGAGAACCCGCCGGCGATCTTGATGACGCACCGCCCGATGCTGCCGGTCCCCACAACGCCGAGCGTCCTGCCCCGGAGGTCGAAGCCGACCAGCCCCTTCATTGAGAAGTCGCCCTTCCGCGTCCGGTCGATGGCATCGGCGATCCGGTGACTGATCGTGAGCAGAAGCGCGAAGACGTGCTCCGCCACCGCGTGACACCCGTACTCGGGGACGTTCGCGACGGCGATGCCGTGCTCGGCACAGTGGTCGAGCGCGACATGGTCGTAACCGGTCGAACGCGTCGCCACAAGCCGGAGCGACGGGAGCTTCCTGAGGACCTTCTCCGACAAGTCGGAGTAGATGAAGGTCGACACGACCTCGGCGTCCGCGTGCTCGGCCGCGTTCTCAGCGTCCAGCGGCTCCGGCACGAGCTCGAGCTCGTGCCCGCCCTCACGCAGTCCGGCGAAGGCGTCCCGCTCCCAGTCCTCGACCTCGAATACCACGATTCTCACGATGCCCCCTCCGACCCGAGAATGTAGCGGGTCTCGAACCCGTTCATCAGATCGAGGTACTCCTCGAGAAGGCGCGTCAGGAGGAACCGCTCCGTGACGGTCTCCTTCGCGGCCCGTCCCATCTCCGCGGCCTTCTCCGGGTCGCGCACGAGCTCCACGATCCGCTCGGCGGTCTCGTCGACCGACTCGACCAGATAGCCGTTCTCGCCATCCGTGATCTGGTTGCGGATGCCGCCGCAGTTGCCTCCGATGACCGGCGTCCCCTTCCACATCGCCTCGGTGACCGTGAGGCCGAAGCCCTCGCGGATCGACTTCTGGACGACGACGGTCGAGCGACACTGGAGCGCGTTGACGAGCGCGGAGTCCTGCTGGCTCAGGATGATGATGCGGTCGGACCGCTCATCGAGGAGCGACTGGTAGACGCGGTCGCCTTCCGGGTCGTCCGTCGCGACGTTCCCGAGCAGAACCAGCGTTGCGTCGACATCCCGGCTCGCCTTCTTGAAGGCCTCGATGACGCCCTCGGGGTCCTTCCAGCGGTCGAACCGCGAGATCTGCGAGACGATCGGTCTGTCGGACGGGATGTCGTAGTGTTCGAGCCGCTCGTCCTTTTCGTTCTCGGAGAGCACGCGGTTCTTGATGGAGAACGGGTCGAGGGCCGGCATCATGAAGACCTGCGGTGTCTCGAGGTCGCGCCGGTAGTCCTCGAGGCTCAGGACCACCGCATCGTAGTCCTCGATGAACGGCTCGAGGTAGCTCCAGACCTCCTCGTTCGGCGACTGGAGGTCGAGGTGGCACCGCCAGATCCACGGGCCCTTCTTCTCGTGATGCCGGATCATTGGAAGCGGCTGCGGGTCGTGGACGATGACGTAGTCGTGGTCCAGGTGGTTCCGCATCGAGTTGCCGTAGACCACGTGCTCATAGATCGTCTTCTTGCGCTTCGAGAGGTTGATGTCCGCCCCGTGGAGAGCGTTGTGCATCTTCTTGGTGATGCTGAAGAAATCGGGCGAACCCTGGATGACGCGCCAGCCCGTCTGGATGCCGGCGCTGTTCATGAGGAGGGTCAGGGACGACAGGAGCTCGGCGACGCCCCCGCCGTAGTAGGTGGAGTTCACGTTGGCGACGTGTGCGCCCGAGAGTCTCTCCGCCTTCTCGCGGATCCTCTCGACCGCCTCGGTCCCGATGAACTCGCCGTAGTCGTCGATCGTGTTCAGTCTGAATACGCCTGGCACAGAGCCTCCTTCGCGGCGTTCCGTCGGCGGACGCCTCCCGGGCTCGACCGGCGCTCATCGCCCTCCCTGTCCGGAGCGCGTCATTCCCTCGTGGAGACCCCTGTCCGAGTGGAACTGGAGCCACCGCATGAGGTCGCGGCGTCTCAGCAGTCCCACCAGGCTGCCGTCGTCGACGACGGGAAGCTGACGGACGTCCTTCCCCACGAGTTTCATGAGCGCGGTCGCTGCGTCGGTATCCGGTGTCACTGAATCGAGTTCGTTCGACGGCGTCATGATCTCCCTGACGCGCTTCGATGGCCATTCCGAGCGGTCGACCGACCGTACATCTCCGAGCGTCACCAGGCCGACGAACGCCTCCCCGTCCATCACGGGAAACGCGTGGTCGTCGGTCTGCATGATGTGGTCGTGCACCAGAGCCTCGACGGTCGCATCGGGCGAGACGGTCGGCGGGTTGGATATCGCCATCCGCTTGACGAGCACCCCCTCGAGTATGTCGCGCACGACGATCTGCTGGTAGCTCCTGGTTGCGGCGTTGTGGAGGAACCACCCGATGAAGGCGAGCCACAGTCCGCCGAATCCGGACCCGAAGATGGGCACCCGGATGCCGAAGACCATAGCGATGCCCATCAGGATCAGGAGCCACGCGACCCCCTGGCCGACGAACGACGCGTACCGTGTCGCCCTGACGAGGTCGCCGGTCGCCGCCCAGAGGGCGGACCGCAGCACGCGGCCGCCGTCGAGCGGGAACCCCGGAACCATGTTGAAGACGGCCAGGAAGACGTTGACGGAGCCGAGCCAGATGAGCACCGTCGTGACAGGGCTCAGGCCCTCCACGAACGCGACCGGGTCCTCGAGGGAACCCGGCGACGAGGCCGCCATGAGCGACGCCAGAAGGAGCAGGACGCCGCCGATCACGAGGCTCGTCAGGGGCCCCAGGATGGCCATGATGAACTCCGACCTGGGCGTGTCGGGATCGCGCTCGATGTTCGAGACCCCTCCGAACAGGAACAGCGTGATGACGCGGACGGGCACCCCACGGGACCTGGCGAAGAGCGAGTGCGCCAGCTCGTGCGCCAGGACCGAGCCGAAGAAGAGGAACGCCGCGACAAGGGCGACGCTCCACGCTGTCGCGGTCGACCACCCGGGGTGCATCTCGGAGAACGACGCCCCGAGGCTCCAGGTGATCAGCGTGAAGATGATGAGCCAGCTCCAGTCGATCCGGATGCGGATACCGAAGAGCCGGCCGACCTCGAATCCTCTGTGCATCGTGTCTCTCCCTAGAGTTCAACCGGACACGTCGTCGACTTCCATCCTGAGAGCCCTCCCAGGATGACCGCAAGATCGTCCCATCCCCTGCGGGCCAGGTAGCTCGCCGCCACCATCGATCGGAGCCCGCTTCCGCAGAAGACGTGCAGCGTCCTCTCACCCTTCGGGATGTCATCCAGACGCTCCGGAACCTGCGTCACGTGAACATGCCGGGCACCGGGAATCCTCCCTCCCGTCTCGAGTTCCCGGTCGCTTCTGACGTCGAGGATCTCGAGTTCGTGCCCGCCGTCGAGGTACGAGCAGACGTCCTGAACGGTGTGGGTCCGGATGCGCGCGCTCGCCTTCCCGGCCGTGTGCCACGTGAGCATTCCGCCGGAGAGATACCCCGCCACGTCGTCGTAGCCGATACGGAGAAGCCCCCGGACCTCCTCCTCCAATCCGTCGCCTCGGCCGACCAGCAGAAGCGGCCGGTCGTACGGCAGATACCAGCCCGCGAAGCTCGCGAGTCCTCCGAGCCAGAGCGACTGCGCGCCCGGCACGTGCGCCGAGCCGAACGCGAGCTCGGTCCGTGTGTCGAGGACGACCGCACCTTCCGAGCGCCCAGCGAACTCGCCCGCCGACAGGGCCGACGGCGTGGGCATACGCCCGAGGAGCGGCGCTCCCTCGAGGTTCCACCGCTCCATCCGCCGGAAGTACGGCGGACGCTCCCCCATGACTGCGACCTGCTCGATGAACTCGTCGCGGCTTGCGAAACCGAGCTTCGGGTTAAGCCGCCGTTCGAGACCGATGGTCGTCCACGTCCGCTCGGAAATCGAGCTTCCGCAGACCGACCCCTCCCCGTGCGCCGGGCAGACGATCACACCGTCGCCCAGCGGCAGGAGTCTCTCGTGGACCGTGTCGTACATGAGCCCGGCCAGCTCGTCCTTCCGCTCCGCACCGAGGAGATCGACGCGCCCCAGGTCGCCCGCGAAGAGCGAGTCCCCCGTGAAGACGACCCACGGCTCTCCGTCGGGGTCCTTGAGCAGGTACGCCATGTGTCCGGGCGTGTGCCCCGGCGTGTGGAGCGCTTCGAGACGGAGCCGCCCGACCTTCCAGGTCTGACCGTCCTCCACCGGCTCGCCG
>WJMD01000156.1 GCA_014728125.1 Candidatus Effluviviaceae Genus V sp. | reverse complement strand
CCTGCTGTCGGGGCTCGGCATCGGCCTCTTGATCTCCACCATCTCGAAGACGCAGCAGGAGGCGTTCCTCACGAGCTTCCTCGTCTTCATGCCCGCGATCCTGCTCTCGGGCTTCATGTTCCCCGTGAGCAGCATGCCCGCGGTCTTCCGGTGGTTGACGCTTCTCAACCCGATGCGGCACTACATCGAGATCGTCCGCGCCATTTTCCTGAAGGGCGCCGGGCCGGCCCTCCTCTGGCCGCAGCTCACTGCGCTGCTCGTCATCGGCGTGGGACTGCTGACCTTCGCGACCTCACGCTTCAGCAAGACGACGGGATGACGACCCCGGCCGCGGGCGCGGTACCGTGGAGACTCCGGGACGAGCCGATCCCCGCTCACCGCGTCATCGTCCTCGCCACCCGGAACGCGAAGTGGTCGCTGCCGCCCGACGGTGCGCCGCAGAACCGGGACGCCCGACGAAAGACGTCCCGGTATCTCATCCAGGAGCCTCCGCGCACGACACGACCGATGCCGGACCGCGGTCCCGCCGGGTCCGTTACAGCGGTGTCCCCGAGGCTGCATTCGTGCCAGTCGTTACAGTACTCCCATGCGTTCCCCGCCATGTCCTCGAGACCCAGTGACGCCGGCGCCGGAGGGTAGCTCCCGACGGGTGTGGTCCAGCCGACCTCGCGGCAGCAGTTGAGCAGGTCCGTTCCGGGGGCCCGATAGCCCCAGGGGTACAGCCTGCCGTCGTCGTACTGCGCGGCATATTCCCATTCGGCGTCGGTCGGCAGTCTGTAGCCGCGGGCATCGTACGGGTCTCCCCCGTTGCACGCCCAGTCGCCGTCGTGCTTGTAGGCGCGCGGCAACTCTTCCTGCAGGCTCAGCCAGTCACAGAAGCGCGCCGCTCCATACCACGAGACCCTCTTCACGGGATGGTCAGGGTTGATCCCATGTCCGGCGTCACGAAGGCTGAACTCACCATCTGAGAAGGCGATCTCGCAGTCGTCATCATCGAGATCGAGGAGTTCGACTGAGCTGCCATCCAGGCTGTCCCGGACCGAGACGGCAGTGACGCTCACGTACCCGTGTCTGCAGGCCCATCTGACCGCTTCCAGGTACTCCTGGTTGGTCACCTCATGACGGCCGAGGTGGAAGCCGCGCGTGATGGAGACCGTGTGCCGGCTCGCCCCGCACTGAGCGACTCCATCACCCATTGTGAAGGCGCCCGCGGGCACAAGCACCATATCGATCGGACAACGCCCTGAAGTGATCGGTTCCGGGGCTTCCAGCGCAGCCGGCGTGCGGCATCCGAGGCCCGTTGCCACCATCACGATCATAAACGTACTCGCAGCACGCGCAGCTCGCCCGACCGGACATATCATCGATGACTCTCCATACCAGAGCTCCGGGTCCCTCTCAGGCCCGGACAGACAGACCGTCACGGCTCACACTACCAAGTGCAAGTCAACTCATGCAACGCCGTGCGGGACTTCCACACACAGCGGCCCCGCTCAGCCCGGCAGAGGCACCTGTACCACAACGCCTCCTCTGACCTTGAGCCCCACCCCCGAAGTGTGTGAGTATCGAGCGGCAGCGTTCCTGGGCCCGCGAACGCTGGACGGTATCGTGCGGCGCAGAGACACCAATCCAGAGGGTCTGCAATGAGAGTCGTCATCATAGGAGCGGGGAACGCCGGACACAGGCTCGCGTCCAGGTTGTGCGACGAGAAGCACGACGTCGTTCTCGTTGACCACCGCGCGCAGCCCCTGGAAGAGAGCGCCGCCGAGCTGGACGTCCAGACCGTCGTGGGCAACGGGATCAGTCCGCAGACCCTGGAAGAAGCGGGCGTAGCGAAGGCCGGGCTCGTGGCGACCGTGACGAACCGGGACGAAATCAACATACTGGCCGCCGTGTCCGCGCGCGCGGCCGGTGCGCGGTACACGGCGGCTCGCGTATCGAACGACGAGCTGACCGCCGGACGGCACGCGGACTACCTCTCCGGACTCGGGATCGACCTCATCGTCAACGAGCACGAGGAGTGCGCTCGCGAGGTCCTCTCTGTTCTCAATCTCGGCGGCGCCAAGGAGATCGTCCACATGGCGGATGGACGTATCCAGGTCGTGGGCACGGACGTGCCCCCCGGCAGCCCTCTGCTCGCCGGGCCGCTCAGGGATTTCTCGCGTTCCGACATCCTCAGCGACGTGCGCCTCATCGCCGTGATGCGTGGCGATAAGCTCATCATGCCGCGCGGCAACACGACGTTCGAGGTCATGGACACGATCTACTGCGTCGGGCGGCCGAGCAGCGTCCGCGCGTTCCTTGATGTCGTCAGGCCGAACCAGATCGAGATCAGCAAGGTCGTTGTCGCCGGCGGGGGTGACATGGGATTGCGGCTTGCCCGCCATCTAGAGCGGTCGGACAAGCAGGTCGTCGTGATCGAGGAGGACATCGAACGCGCCCACGAGTGTTCCGCTTCGCTCACCAGGGGCACGGTCATCTCCGGGAACGCGCTGGACCGCGCGATTCTGGATGAGATCGGCATCACGCGCCACACCGCCATCGTGACCTCGACCGGCAACGACGAGAACAACATCATCGCCTGTCTCCTCGCCCAGAAGCTGGGAGCCGGGTTCGGCGTCGCGCTCATCTCCAAGCCTGAGTACGTCTCGATCATCAACGAGGCCAGGCTCCTGGACCGGGCCGTGAGCCCCTACCTCACGACCATGAACGCCATCCTCCGCTTTGTCAGGGGCGCCAGTATACGGGCGATCACACTGCTGCAGAACGTGCCGGGGGAACTCCTGGAGGTCCACGTCTCCGAAGGCAGCAGATGGGTCGGTAGGGAACTCAAGGACATGCGCCTGCCACGGCGGTCGGTAGTGGCAGCCGTCGTGCGCGGAGAGGACGCCGCTATCGGGGTCGGCGCCACGACACTGCAGGAGGGCGACCGACTCATCGTTTTCGCACCGCTGGGGGTCGCCGCCAAGCTCGAATCGGTGTTCCGCAAGTGAGACCTCGCCGCGTTCTGCACCTCGTCTCCTACGTCCTTGCATTCGTAGCTGTCGGTGAGGGCGTCTGCTGGCTGGTCTCCTGGCTCATGGGGGACCCCGCGCAGGCTCAATGGTCCCTCGCTGTGAGCAGTGGGACCGTCCTGGCGCTCGCCCTCGCGCTGTGGTTGCTGACGCGCGGCCCCGTCTACCTGTCACGGCGCGACGGGTTCGCCATCGTCACGTTCGGTTGGGTCGCGGCAGCCGTGGCCGGGGCTTTCCCGTTCCTCCTCTCGGGCATCATCCCGCACCCCGTGTCGGCCGTCTTCGAGACGATGTCCGGCTTCACAACGACCGGCGCCTCCGTAATGACCGACCTCGAGCTTGTTCCACGGGGAATCCTCTTCTGGCGGGGCATGACGCAGTGGCTGGGCGGCATGGGAGTGCTCGTCCTGTGCATCGCCATTCTGCCCTTCCTGGGCGTCGGCGGTATGCGGATCTATCGCGCCGAGATACCGGGCCCGTCCAAGGACCGTCTGACGCCGCGCATAGCGTCCACCGCCAAGCTCCTCTGGGGGCTCTACGTCCTGCTCAGTCTGGGCGAGACCGCCCTGCTCATGACCGGCGGCATGAACTGGTTCGACGCCTGCTGCCACACGTTCACCACGATGTCGACGGGCGGCTTCTCCACGCGAACCGCGAGCGTCGCTGCCTTCGACAGCGTGTACATCGAGATTGTG
>WJMD01000155.1 GCA_014728125.1 Candidatus Effluviviaceae Genus V sp. | reverse complement strand
GGGGGCCGCTTGTCTTGCGGGCGTCCGGCGCCGGTCAGTCGGACCAGCTGATCAGGATGTCCTCGTCCGGGTAGAACGCGGTCTCCCGAACGTAGTGGACCGTCGTGTCGCCCCGTGTCCATGTGCTGTCGGGTCCGATGGACAGCGTGACGTCCTCGAGCTCCGGCGGGATGCGGATCTCGAACTCGGCCAGCTCGATAGGACGCTCCCACAGTCTCGTCGTCGTGACGATGTACGTGGCGCTGCCGCCGCGAATCTGCTGCGCGTACCGCACCCGGAACGTTCTCTCTTCCTCCGGCTCGAAGCGCATCCGGAATCGGATGGAGGTGTCCTCCGTCACGTATCCGATGGCGCGCTCCCCCTCGTCCGTCACGTCGTAGAGCCTGATGTTGTAGGGGAAGGTGGAGCGGGCGCCCACGGGGAACGGGTACTCGATGCCCAGCTCGAGCGGCCGGTCGGCGACGCTTCTCAGGAAATAGAGGCCGTCGACGCGGCAGGCGCGCTCGGAGGGCTCGATGGTCACGTACTCGCGGTAGAAATGCACCGGCGGCGGCTCGGAACTCCCGGACGTCTCGGCATCCGTCGTCCCGCGGCTGCCGTCCTCGGCCTCGCAGCCGGCCCCGGCGACACCGAGAGCAAGGACCAGAAACCCGATGACGATGCGCTTCGCTCCCATCACTGTCGGTCCTCTGCTGCGCTACAGGTAGAGGAAGGCGGCCAGACGCGTCTGCGTGGAGAGACTGAAAGAGCCGAAGTGGGCTCCGACGCCGGCCTCGCCCTCGACGCTCAGGCGCCTCGAGATGAAGTACTCGGCGCCCAGGACACCGATGATCCCGAAGGTCGTGTCGCTGTCTCCGCCGTCGTCGCGCGTCAGGTCGCCTTCGTCGTAGTCGACCGAGGAGTGGCCGATCTCGAAGCGGCCGCCGAAGTAGGGCTGGAGCCGGTCGTCGGTGCTCCAGAACTTCTGGGCGGCGATGCCCAGAGCGAGATCGGTCGACGAGCTTCCGTCGTTCGAGAACGTGCTCAGTGATGCCGAGGCCTCGACTCCGAGAGAGTTCCCGAGCCTGGTCTTGACGACGATGAGCCCCGTGCCGTCGGGAACGAAGACACCGCCGACGCCGAATCCGTCACCGTAGTTCTGTGCGGCGGCCGGGACCGCCACGAGCGCCAGGAGCGATATGACCAGCAACGTACGCACCATCTTCGACCTCCTTCGATAACGCCCCGAACCCCGCGGTCACCGTACCGCGCTCCGTCCACGCGAACGGGGGCCGCCATAAAGTGTTGTGCGGGCGATGCTAGCACCGCCCGCCACCCCGGTCAACTCCCTGAAACACTTGACGCGCCTGTCCCCGTGTGTTACGTTTTGTTGGAGATTCTGCAGAGCATCCACCGGAGAGATTCGTACGGTGAGTTCCGCGAAAGGAGTTGATTGATGCCGAGCGCAGCAGAGGTCGGACGTCGGTTGAAGGAGGTCCGGCGGGAGAAGGCCATGACCCTGAAGCAGGTGGCCGACTCGTCCGGGATGTCACCGACGCACATCTCGGAGATCGAGCGCGGCAAGACGTCTCCCACGGTCGGCGCGCTGAGGAAGATCGCCCACGCGCTGGGGAAGGACACCGCCTTCTTCGTCGAGGACCGCCCGCTTCCCCGGGTCTCCGTCGTCAAGAAGGAGGATCGGGAGGATCTCCTCCTCCCTTCCGCGGACGAGACGTTCGTCAACGCGAAGGGGCTCACGAACGGCATCCCGGCCGGCCGCGTGACGGCGGTGCTCATCGAGGACAAGAAGGGTGCGGCGCTCACGCCCGACAACAAGGAGGGCGAGGAGGCGCTGATCGTGCTGCAGGGGGCGGCGACGGTCACCGTGGGCAAGGAGTCGTTCGACCTCGAGCCGGGCGACTGTCTCCACTACGCCGCGCGGAGCAAGCACTCGCTGACCTTCACTGCTGAGGGGAAGAACCGTGCGCTGTGGGTCAGGGTGAAGCCCGGGGCCATTCGCTGGTAGCGCGACGGGACGCCGATCCGGTCGTGTGCCGGGTCCGAACATGACACAGAGCGGCCGGGGGTCCAGTCAGACCTCCGGCCGCTTCTCGCATGGTCCGCCCGAGATGCCGGGCGCGGACTACTTCCAGCCGACGGTGAGGGCCATTCTCAGCGTGTCGTCAAGCTGCCCGAAGACGTAGGCGACGTCGACGCCGGCCGTGGCGGTGCCGAGCATCGTGGAGACCCCGCCTCCCGCCACGAACTCGTCGTACGTGTCGTCGTTGATCGAGGTGCGGTACCCGCCGCGGAGCGCCGCTATCTCGAAGAGCACGAGCTCGGCGCCGATCGAGGCGATGTCGCGTCCGTCCTCCTCGAGCGACGTGTCGAGCCCGACCTCGACCGTCAGTCTGTCGGCGGCCGTCATGGCGACGCCGAGCGCGATGACCGACGGCACGGGCTCGTCGTAGGTCCCTCCGGCGGAGCTGTCCCACGAGAGCGTGGAGAGAGCGTCTCTCCATACGACCCCGACGTCCGCCCCGCCCGGAAGCGGGGCCGTCGCGCCGACGTCGAGCGCGAAGCCCGTGGCCGTCCCGGTGACCTGCCCCTCGTGGGCCTCGTTGTTGCCGAACGACGCTCTGCGGACCCGCGCGGCGGCGCCGACCTGTGGAGACCGCTCCTCACACCAGCTCAGTTCCGGAAGCGGGCGCGAGGCGCCCAACAGAATGGTCGTCTCGGTCAGCACATCGTCCCCCGAGTAGAGGACGCCGGCCCCGACGGTGTATCCGCCGAGCCGCATCGTGCCGGCCGCGGTCGAGTAGGGCACGAGACCCATCTGATCGCAGTACGAGACGTGCGCCTCTCCACTGTGTCCGCCGGGGTCGAGCCGCGCCGGGTTCCAGAAGAGCGATTCCGCCCCGTCGACGGCGACGACCGAGCCGCCCAGTCCGACGGCCCTCGCGCCGATGCCGATGTCGGCGAATGCGCCGGGCACACCCGAGGCGTCGCCGGCGCCTGCGCTCGAGGCCGCGCACGCGAGCATCGCCGCGAGCACGACCGGCAGGGTCCATCCTCCTGAAACGCTCAACATGGAACGCATCGCGGTCTCCTCCGCGTCTACTTCACCAGCACGACGGTGCCGAGCGACGTCTCCTCGGCGCCCGCGTCCTCTGCGATGATCTCGATGACGTACCGTCCGTTCCGGGCCGGTCTTCCGGAGTCGGCGTTGCCGTCCCACTCGACGACCGCCTCGCCCTTGGCGGTCGGCTCGTTCTCGACGACGGTCCGGACGAGCTGTCCCTGAATGTTCCGGATGCGCAGCGTGACGAACGGCATCCTCGCCTCGGAGGACGACACGTCGAAACGGATGCTGACGGGTCCCTCATCGGGGGAGAAGGGGTTCGGCCGGACGACGATGTCCCAGACGGCCAGCCCGCGCGACGTCCTCGAGACCGCGTACTCGCCGAGTCCCGCGATGCTCGCCTCGAGGTCGCCCCCGACCGCCGCCGAGTCGACCGTCTCCCAGGCCAGCCGGTCCTCGTTCCACAGAACGAGCCGGCCGCCGTCCGAGGGGACGGACAGCATCGCCGGACCGTCGAACTCCAGTCCGTCCGGCATCAGGTGGTACGATGTCTCCGACACCTCGTAGTCCCGGCCCAGACGCTTCGCGTCCGGCAGCGTCTCGTGGGCCAGGTGGATGGTCTGCTCCTCGCTGACCGAGCCCACAGGGATCTCCAGGCGCGCTCCGAGCGAGTCCTCGGCCGTCACGGCGCTCGTCGGACCGACCCTGACGAAGGCCGCGATGTCCAGCGAGCCGCGAAGTCCGGAGACCGGCTCGTACGCGCCGATCCTCGCCTCTCCGATGTATCCGGCGGACGCCTCGAAGACGCCTCCGCCCCGGGCGATGGCGCCCGCCTCGGGCGGCGAGACCCACCACTCGAGCGCGGTATCGACCAGCTGGCCCTCGTCGGTCACGCTGTAGCCGGAGAACGTCACCGTCTCTCCCGCGCCGACCTCGGACGGGCCGCTGATCTCGATGGCCTCGACGGGCGGTCGCTCGACCGTGAAATCGAGCCCCGACACCGTCTCTCCCTCGCCGGCCTGGACCGTCATCTGGAGCGGCGCACCGAGGCAGCCGTCGCCCGAGACGGTCACGACATAGGACCCGGGACGAACCTCATCGATGGCGTAGTCGCCGCTCGCCGGGCAGGCCTCCGTTCTCGAGTAGCCGGCGTACGACGTGTTGGTCGCGACGATCGAGATGTCGGTCACGTCGACGTCGCCGAGCGCGGTCAGGTGTCCCTCGAGCCTGGCGAAGTTCCTGGCGAGCTCGAGGTCGATCGTGCCGGCCGCAGCGCTGATCGAGTCCGCGACCGCGTCGTGGTACCCGTACGCCCTCGCCGTCGCAGTGTATCCGGATACGGGAGGCAGCCCCGCGATCACGAAGGTCCCGTCCTCGCCGGTCGACGCGACCCCGGAGTACCCGGCACCGTGGTCGACGGCCACCGTGGCGCCCTGGATCGGTTCCGATGAGACGGCGTCGGTCACGGCGCCGCCGATCGTTCCGGTGGACGGTTCAAGTCCGAACACGAGGTCCGTCGTTCCGGGTGCGACGTCCTCCTGAGGATTGTCCGTCGCGGCGTAGTAGCCGCTCCGCGTGACCGAGACATCGTACGTGGAGTCGGGGTCGAGTCCGCCCAGGGCGAACCCGCCGTCGGCCGCCGACGTGGTCGCGGAGACGACGATGCCGTTGTCGGAGGCGCGCACGTTCGCCTCCTCGACCGGCGTCACGCCGTCGCCGCGCGTGACGGTCCCCGTGATGGAGCCCGAGTAGCGGAAGAGCTCGATGTCGAGTTCCAGCCACTCGTCGTCGTCGACGCTGACCTCGAGCACCTTGGGGCGGAAGCCGGGGCACGAGCAGAGCACCCGGGCGTCACCGGGGACGACGTCGTCCAGCCGGAAGGCACCCCCGGCGCCCGTGACCGAGGTCCTGCCGCCGCCGCTCCACACGATCGTCGTGAGAGCGCCCGGGACCGGTTCCGACGTCAGGGAGTCGGTCACCGCGCCCGCGACCGTCCCGAGAACGTCGTTGAGCGAGCAGTCGAGCGCCGCGGAGCCTTCGGTCGGAACGTCCGTGTCCGGGAACGCCCGCGGAAGGTAGCCGGGCGCCGAGACGACGATGTCGTGCGAGCCGCCCACGAGCCACAGCGCGTAGAGACCGCGGCCGTCGGCGCGCGTCGACGCGCCGGTGTCGGCCGACCTGACGAGCGCGCCGCCCACCGGCAGTCCGCCCTGTCCGGTCACGCGGCCCTCGAGCAGGCCGCTTCGAACCGGGAGCACGATGTCGATCTCGTGGACCGACTCGGCTGCGAAAGGCCCCACGCTCAGGTTGTCCTCGCCGTGACCGTCCGCCCGGACGACCATCTGGTACTCGAGACCGGCCTCCAGCAGGACCTCGTAGCCGCCGTTCGACCCGGATGAGGTCATGCGGGACGGCTCCGTCGTCCCGGGCTCGTAGAAGAGGACCTTCGCCCTGCGGACGACGTCGACGCCGTCGGAGACCGTGCCGTGAAGCCGGACGGCCGTCGGGGTCGGGGTCAGCATGACGCCGCCGACCACCTGACCGGGCCCCAGCTCGAGCGTTTCGGCGGGGGAGGGTGTGAAGCCCCGTTTCCACGCCGAGACCTCCCAGACCCCCGACTCGAGGGCCAGTTCGAAGGCGCCCGCCGCGTCCGTCCGGGTCACGACGCGGGCGCCCCGGGACAGCGCCTCGACCGTGGCGAACGCCACCGGGCCCTCCGTCGCCTCGACGGTGCCGGTCACCCTCGCCGCGCCCGGGGTAACTCTGAGGTCCAGTCCGTCGATCGTCTGGCCCGCTCCGGCCGCCACCGTGAGCGGCGTACCGGAGGCGTGCTCGGTCTTCCTGGCTCTGAGCTCGTGCACGCCGGACGGCAGTCCGAGGGCGAAGGTCCCGTCCGGCGCGGTCGTCGTCTCGACGACACCAGCCGACACGACGGCGCCGTCCACGGGCGAGGTTCCATCGCTCACGCGCCCCTCGAAGACACAGTCGGGCGCACCGACAATGAGCTCGATCCCCGTGAAGGAAGCACCGGTCTCGACCGTGACCTGATGGAGGGCGGAGGGGCAGAAGTCCTCGTGGCGCGCCATGAGCGAATACGTGCCCGGCGGCGGGAGCAGGACGAACTCGCCGCGGGTGTTGGTCTCTGTTGTGAGCGGGGCGCCAGACGGCGGCGTGGCCACGACCGTCGCGCCCGCGACGCCGAACGAGCCGTCCGTGACACTTCCGAGAACCGCCGAGTCGACCGGCAGGAGCGAGAACGGCGGCTCGACCGCCGTCTCGGTCCCCGGCGGGACCGTCACGATGCGCTCGTCGCTCGGGACGAACCCGCTCTTCTCCGCCGTGATGCTCCAGTCGCTCGGGGCCAGCTCGAGTCTGAAGTGGCCGCCGGCGCCGCTGGCGCCCACGACGTCACCCGAGGGTGACGAGGCCCGCACGGTGGCGCCGATGATGGGGCTGCCGCCCGCGTTGACGACGCTTCCGCTTGCGAAACCCGGCGTTCCGATGAGAACGAGCGGATCGGGAAGCTCCAGGTAGTCGCCTGCCGCGGGCTCGACCGATGTCGTCTCCGACGGTGCGTAGCCGGTCTTCGAGGCCGAGATGTCCCAGGGGCCCGAGGTGACGTCGAGCACGAAGCTCCCGCGGATGTCGGTCGTCGCCCCGGCCTCGTTGACGCCGTTGGTCCCGGTCACGTCAGCGCCGAAGACCGGCGCGCCGCCCTCGTCCCTGACGAAGCCGCGGACGCGGGCCGGCGCCCGGCGCATCGTGATGAGCACGTTCCGGGTCTCGTCTTCGACGATGTTGCACGTGACCGTCGTGTCCGCGTAGTCCGTTCGGGACGCATGGAAGTCGTAGACGCCGGGGGCCAGGTCTCGGTTGAAGATGCCCGACTGGTTCGTGATGACCGGCAGAGCCTCGAGCCCGCTGTCCGACCGCTCAATCTCGACGAGCACACGCGGGAGGGCGCCGCCGGTCTCGCGCTCCGTGACGATGTGCGCGGTGCCGGTCTCGGTGACGTACTCGAACGACCGGAGCTCGGACGGCCGTCCCCGACCCGTCGCATCGAGCGCGAGGACGCGCCAGGAGTAGTTCCCGGAGACGAGGAAGTTCCCCAGGTTGACCTCGAGCGACGTATCGTTGGTCGCGCCGTCCCACACCGGGTAGCTCGCGTCGCCGGCGTCCCACGTTCTCTCCTCGTAGAGGTAGAGATGATACGATGAGGCGCCCGCCACCGGCTCCCAGTCGAAGACCAGGAACTCCTCGGCGATCTCGACGTTCGGGGGAGGGGAGACGAGGACCGGCGGGTCGAACGCCACGTCGACGTCGACCGTGAAACCCGCGATGCCCGCCCCGGCGACCGACGTCATGAGCGGGTGGTTCCCGAAGTTGTTCAGGACGAGCCAGTTGTACTCGAAGTCCTGGACCAGCGGCGGCGTGGTTCCGTTCGTCTCGGTGAAGTGCCCGGACGGGTCGGGGGCGCCGAACTGTATGGACGTGTTGCCCGTGATGGCCTGCCAGATGACGTTCGCACCCGTGATGACGAGGTCGCCTTCCTCGTTCTCCTCGACCTCGATCGGGTGGTCCGAGACGATGACGTGGTAGAACGGGACGCCCATCACCGGTTCCCACGAGAACGTGGTCGTCGTGGAGGTCACGACGCCGCCGTTCACCGGGGTGCGCGGCGTGGGGAAAATGGGCGACTCGACGACGAGGACGAACTCATCGGACGTCTCTCCCGTGCCGTCCACTCTGACGACGCAGTAGTAGACACCGGGCGTCATCCCCTCGCTCTCGGGCGTGAAGCCGAGCGACTGCCATCCGTCGACATCGGTGACCGTGGTGTAGACGCCCGGCAGGCGGCCGTACGCCAGGCGGCACCGGACGTTCTCCTGCCACGACACCGTGACGTATTCGTCGACCGCGACCATCTCCTGCGGATAGTCCGTCAGCGTGATGTCCGCCAGCGCCGGAGTCGCTGCGAGGCCGACCAGAAGAACAGCACAGAGCGCCGTGGTCCAGTGGCGTGCGCGCCGGTCCTCGCTGGGAAGGGTGTTCGGAAACCGGTGTCTCACGTCGGGTTCTCCCTCGGTCATCAGAACTCGTAGACGAGTGACGTCCTGAACGCTTGAAGCGGCACGGCGAGCGCCGTCGTCTCGATCCGCATGCCGTCGACGATGCCGACGCCGAAGCCCAGATTGGCCAGCGGCACGAGGATGTCCTCCTCGTCCCGCTCGTCGCCGTCCTCGTGGATGAGGATCCCCCTCAGAACGCCCGCGCCGATGCGGGCGGCACCCAGGTCGATCTCGAGCCCCAGGCCGTCCGTCGCCTCCAGGGCCTCGTAGCTCCCGTCGAACCGGACCGCCAGCGCGCCGGTGTAGCGCCTGTACTCGAGCGTGGTCAGAGCGGGACCCAGCCGGAAGGAAACGGCGCCGCCGAAGTACGACGGGAACTCGACCGTTGCGGAGGCGTTCTCGATCTCGGTCTCCGACTCCGTGTAGGTGGGCTGGGATGCCGAGATGCCGTCGGGATCGAGCTCGCCGTCCTCGAACGCGGGCGGCAGGTTCGAGACCGTCACGACCTCGCCGGCCATCGTGATGGCCGGCGCCGCGACGTACGCGGCGTCCAGCGTCAGCCCGGGTGACGGTCTCCAGGAGGCGCCGACCGACCAGCCGACGCCGTCGCCCTCGTACGACCCGGAGACGGTCTGGTCGAGGTCGTTGCTCCACGGATCGTTGGGGTCGTTGAAGGCGTATTCCGTCCCGCCGTAGTTGATGATCCCGCCGCCGATGAGCACGCCGGACACGGCGCCCTCGGAACGGTAGAGGGAGAGCGACGCCCCGGCCGAAAGCTCATCGCTGACGCGGTACCCGCCGCCGATCGTGGTCCGGTCGATGCGGAGCGACAGGTCCACGGCGGCGTCGGCGGTCAGGCGCATGTCGATGTCGACGTCGCCTTCGCCGTCGTCCTTGACCGTGTGCCCCAGCGCCTCGAGGCCCGTGTTCACGAGGTCGAGCCCGATCTCCATCGGTTCCTCGATGGCGGCCCCGAACACCAGACGCCCCGTGTGGAGCGCGAGAGCGCCCGACACGACGCCCCCGGGCTGTCCCAGGTCGACCGAGAGCTCGGGATAGACGGGCTCGAGCGTTCCGTCCTCGTACTCCTCGAGCGCGGCGTCGACCTCGTCGGCCACCCGCTCCTCGATGTCGACGAAGTCGCCGAGCGACGCGCCGACCGGAGGGAGGACGTCGACGAGCACGGCGCTGCCGTCGAGGAACGCGAGCCCGGCCGGATTGCCTGTCACCGCGCCG
>WJMD01000154.1 GCA_014728125.1 Candidatus Effluviviaceae Genus V sp. | reverse complement strand
GGCGAGACCGCCCTGCTCATGACCGGCGGCATGAACTGGTTCGACGCCTGCTGCCACACGTTCACCACGATGTCGACGGGCGGCTTCTCCACGCGAACCGCGAGCGTCGCTGCCTTCGACAGCGTGTACATCGAGATTGTGATCATCGCCTTCATGTTCCTGGCGGGCGCCAACTTCGCGCTCCACTACCGTGCACTGCGGGGCAGGCCCCGGGTCTTCTTCCGCGATCCTGAGTTCCGCTTCTACACCCTTCTGTGGGTCGGCAGCTGCCTGCTCCTGAGCCTCAATGTCTGGGGAGAGGTCTACCAGGGGGCCGGTGCGGCTCTGCGGGCGGGGTTCTTCCAGGGCACGTCGATCATGACAACGACCGGCTATGTCACGAAGGACTTCAACGTGTGGCCGAACGCTTCGCGCCTGTTGCTGGTCCTGCTGATGTTCGTTGGTGGATGCGGCGGCTCGACGGGCGGCGGCATCAAGGTCGTGCGCTTCTACGTGGTCCTGAAGAAAATCCTGAGGGAGATGGGGCGGGTCATGCGGCCACGCGCCGTCATGAAGATCAAGCTCGGGCGCGAGCCCCTGGCGGAGAACACCGTCTCGAACATCACAGGTTTCTTTGTCATCTTCGTAGCGATCTTCGCGCTTGCTTCGCTCGCCATGGCGTTCTTCACGCCCGATCTGGTGACTGCCGCCTCGTCTGTCGCGGCCACGCTCGGCAACATCGGCCCCGGACTGGGGGCGGTGGGCGCCGTCGAGACATACGCGTCCGTTCCGACGACCGGCCAGGTCATACTCACCGCATGCATGCTGCTCGGCCGCCTGGAGCTGTACACGGTGCTGGTTCTGCTGCTCCCCGCCTTCTGGAAGAGGTAGCCGGGGAAGCCCCGCCCGTCCCCCGGCGCCTCGCACTGCAGCCGCCATCGAACCGACCACATGAGCGTCACGGCCCATCCTGTGAGTCCCGTCGATCTGCCTCCATGAGGTGAGTGCAGCTGGTTCACGGGACATCGCATGGTGCGACCGAAGGCCGGAAGCTCGAGTCCACGACGTGGCAGGCCCCACGGTTCAGTTCGATGCGACCAGAACCACCCCCTTCCCCAGATCAACCCCGGTCGGAAGATCTCGTACGCGACCTCAGCATCTCCTGTCGGAAGTCGCTGCGGCCCTCGCCATCAAGCGGGAACCCCCGGAGCTCGCGCCCCGGGGGTTCGTCTATCTTCGCGACTGTCCATGCCCGAGGCGGGAGGCCACCCCGGACCGCTCCGACCTACCGCACGAGCGTCAGGGACTTGACCTCGACGCGGTCGTCGATCACCAGTCGGGCGAAGTACGTGCCGGACGCGACGGCGCTTCCCGTCTCGTCCCGGCCGTTCCAGTCCACCCTGTTCACGCCCGCTGGCCTCGGCCCCGAGACGAGCGTGCGCACCCTGCGTCCCGCGACGTCGTAGATGGTCAGCCCGACCTCGCTCTCGACCGGCAGGCTGAACTGCAGACTGGTTGACGGGCCGAAGGGGTTCGGCACCGCACCAAAGAAGATCCTGCTATCCGACGGTCCCTCTGCGATCCCGCTCCAGTCACTGACGGTCAGATCAACAGGGATGACGATCGTCGGGTTCGCCGGGTCGTTCGTCGCGATCGACATGTCGGCGTGGTACTCACCGACCTCGAGCTCCGTAGCGTCCATGGTCAGGTCGAGCTGAGCGAAGGCATCCGGCACGACGGACCCGACCGACGGCGCGACGCTGAGCCACGAGAGCGTCGGATCGACCGAGAAGCGGACCGCATGGCCGCTCTCAAGGTACGCGGCGTTGTATACGACCTGCAGACCATCGGTGCCGGTGTCGTTCTCGATGCCCACGGTGCAGCTCGTGCCGAGCGAGACGGTCTCGTACTGGTAGACTATCGAGCCGTCGGCATGGAGGATCACCTGGAACGTCTCGGGCGAGCCGCTGGGGTAGTGCGGCACAGCTTCCCACTGCACGATGAAGCGGTCGTTGGCCGTGTCCGCGTAGTAGTAGATGGTGCCGCCGGAGTCCGGGTTCAGGTCGTCCCAGAACGGCGCGATCACGCTGTTCGGTTCCGAGGTGTTCGGGACCGTCTGGTTGGTGTAGGTCGTCAGTGACGACGTGAACGACAGCCACCCGTTCGTACAGACGCGCACCGATGTGCGGCTCTGACCGTAGAACGGGAAGCTGAAGCCCAACTGGAACGGGCCCAGGTTGGCGTCGTCGTCACCGCCGACGACCTCCCCGATCCCGGATATGTCGAACCAGTCGTAGACCGGTCCACCGGGCTCGTCGCTGTCGGCCCACGTGTACCCGAAGGCGTCGGGCCCGCCGGAACCCAGCACCTGCGGCTCACCGTTGTTGGGGTCCAAAGCGCCCTTCTCGAGCTCGCGGAGCTCAGCGGCGGCGGCCGTCCCCGGCACGTCTCTCAGCCCGGGATAGTCGATCGACACCGAGTACTCGAGGTCCGCCTCGCCGGTGTTCGAGAGTTCCACAGACCTCACCTGCGTACCACCCGGCTCGACCATCTCCTGGAGCGCGGTCGGCTCAGCGGCGGCGGCGGGATACGGAATCTCCCCCAGCGTCGGGAACTCGATGAAGTCGACCCAGGCCGCGTCGCTCCCGTTGTCGACGGAGGCGTCCTTCGTGTACGACCACCTGAAGGTCCGCGTTCCGGCGTCGACCGCATGCGTGTACTGCGTCCACGGCACCGTGCCGGACCAGCTCGCGATCTGGGTCCCGTCGACGTAGAAGCGCAGGTAGTCGTAGTTGGCCTCGGATGACACCTTGTACCAGAAAGAGATGTCCGCCGACGCCACGACCTCGACGGTCACCTCGAGATCGGACTGCTGGTTGTGGGTCACAACGCCGGAACGGGCATCGTAGAGACCTTCGTAGGGAGCGGCGCCGTCGATCGTCCAGTCGGCGCTGCCGCCCATCACCCAAGGGTACGAGAGGAAACCGCCGGACTCGAAGTCCTCGGCGATGAGCTCGGGGAGCGTGAAGTCGAGGGTCGTGTTCCCCTGGAAGTCGACAGAGTGCTGGTCCGCGCCATAGCCCCCCGCGCGGGCGACCACGTCGTAGACGGCGCCGGCCGGCATCTCGATCGAGTAGGCGCCGTCCGGGCCGCTGGTGACGGGATCGAGCGGCGTGTCGAGAACCTGCACGCTCGCCCCCTCGACCAGCCCTCCCTCGTACTCGTAGACCAGCCCTGAGAGGACCGCGGTCGGCAGAGCCGTCATGGCCATCGAGGCGTCGATGGTCTGGTCCTCCAGCACGTCGACGACGAGGGTCTCGCTGCCGTAGCCGAAGATGTCGTAGGTCAGCGTCCACTCCCCGACCGGCAGCATCAGCTGGAAGTTGCCGTCCGCGTCGGTGAAGCGGTTGACGGGCCTGTCGACGACGCCGATCTGGACACCCTCGAGGGGCAGGCCCGTGGCGATGTCGGTGACCGTGCCGCTCACCGTGCCGAGTCCGCCCGCGACGGCGAGAACCGCCTCGTACGCGTCAATGAAGCCGTGGCCGTAGGTGTTGTCCTCGCCGGCCGTTCCAAGGTCGACAGCCGTCTCCATCAACACCTGCTTGATGGTCTCGACGTCGAGATTCGGATTGGCCGCGCACATCAGAGCGACCACGCCGGCCACGTGCGGACCGGCCATCGACGTGCCGCTCAGGTACTGGTAGCCGCCGCCCGGTTCCGCGCTGTAGATGTCGGAGCCCGGCGCGCACACCTCGGGCTTCATGGCGTAGGGGCCGCCGCAGTTGCTCGGCCCGCGGCTCGAGAAGTCGCTGATGTCGTACGGCGCGTAGTTCTGGGTCGAACCGACGCTGAAGGCGTTGTACGGGCTGTCGGCACGGTCGGCGGGAGAGCGGAGCGTCCCTGAACCGGACCCTTCGTTACCTGCCGACCACGTCAGGACGACGCCGGCAGCTTCGCAGTTGTCGATGGCGTCCCACCAGTAGCTGAAGCAGTCGGGATAGCCGAGCGACTCGGTCGTGCCCCAGCTGTTCTGGACGACGCACGGCACATCGGCGGTGGTGCCGGGGTCACCGTCCGGGTCGGCGAACCACTCGAGCGCCGCCAGGACATCGTTGTCGAACTCGGTGCCGACGCCCTGGTCGATCGTGTTCGCCGCGATCCAGAGCGCGCCGGGCGCCACACCGATCGTGTCGTCCGCGGCGATACCGGTCACGGTGCCCATGACGTGCGTGCCATGGTAGTGGTTGTCGACGGGGAAGTCCGGCGCACCCTGGCCTGAGTTGTCCAGCCAGCACTCGCTCGGGTCGGCGAAGAGGCCGCGCCAGCGGGCGGACAGTGCCGGGTGCGTTCCGTCGACCCCGGTATCCATGATGCCGACGACGACGCCCGTGCCGTCGATGCCCAGCTCGCGCCAGACGCGCGGCGCGTTGATGGCGTCGATGCCCGGCGCCATGCCGATGCCGCGGTAGCCGCCGGGGGGAACGGGCTTCTCGCTCTTGACCGGCTCGATGAGCTCGACCTCGAGGTCCGGCTCGATCGCCACGACATCATCGCGCAGCGCAAGGTCGCGCACGGCGTCGACCGTGGCGACGACCACGACTGCGTTCACGAGCCAGTGAGGCGTGAACCCGCGGACCACTCCGCCGCGGGTACCAGCCTCAAGATGCTCGATGAGCGAGCTCTGCGAGCGCGCTGCAGCGTCCTGAAGCGCCCCGACGATCGTCTGGTGCCGCTCCTGCCGGGTCGCGCGTTCGGCGTTGAGCTGTTGGCTCAATCCGTCGATGTCGGCCTGTTCGCTGAGGACCACGAGCACCTTCAGCTCCTCGTCGCCTCCCAGGGTCTCCATCCGGGACTCCAGACCCGGCGCGATCACGCCTGCCTGTGACGTCACGGCGAGAAGAAGGACAACCGCAAACAAGAGCACCGTCCCAGCCTTCTTCATGTGCATCCTTCCCTCCCGGCGCTCGGCGCCGTGTCTCATGTCCCGAAGCTGCGGCCCCATCGCTGGACCCGCAGCCACGCGGCCGCCGGCCGGTGCGGCCGGTGACAGCAGAACAGCCAGGCCACACCTGACGGAACGGCTGACCTGGCTCCCCATCGTTCTCTAACTTGCCATTGTATAGGAAGTTAGAACAGAAGTCAAGGGCCGGAACCGTGCCGATCACACCAAGACCCCCTGTGACGGCCGAATCGTCCCCACCAGGGCCCCTTCGCACACCGGCCTCCACGCGATCCTCGCAGGTGACCGAGCGCTTCAGCTCTCCTGCCCGCTCAACTGCCGCTCGAAGAGGACGAACAGAACCGGAAGCACGAACAGTGTGAGTATCGTCGCGGTCACGACCCCTCCGATCACCACCGTTGCCAGAGGCCTCTGCACCTCGGCGCCCACACCGATCGAGACGGCCATCGGGAGAAAGCCGGCGACGTCGGTGACGGAGGTGGCAAGAACCGGGCGCAGGCGAAGCCGTCCGGCCTCCACGACCGTGGCGATCATCCCCTTGCCCTCGGGCAGGAGTCTGCGGATCGTGCTCACGAGTACCTGGCCATCGAGGACGACGATGCCGCTCAAGGCGATGAACCCGATGATCGCGCTCACGCTGAAGGGCAACCCCCGGAACCACAGCGCGAGCACACCGCCCACGGCCGCGAAGGGAATGCCTGTGAAAACGATGAGCGCGTCACCCAGACGACGCATGCTGAGGTAGAGCAGGAAGAGGACGAGACCCAGCGTCAGAGGCACCACGATGCGGAACCGCTCCTGTGCACGGACGAGATGCTCGAACTGCCCGCCGAACTCGACCGTGTACCCGGTCGGCATGCTGACCTCGTTCTCGATCCGCTCGCGCACCTCCGCCACGAAAGAGCCCACGTCCCGGCCGCGCACGTTGCACTGTACGACCGTCCTACGCCGTGCCCACTCGCGGTTGATGGTCGACGGGCTCTCGGTCTGCTCCACGGTGGCCAGGTCGCCGAGCGGCAGCACGGGCCCGGAGCCGGTCGGGATGAGCACCGCCGGCAGCTCGTCGGGGTCCTCGCGAAACCGGTCCGGCAGGCGCACGACCAGCGGGAAACGCCTCTCGCCCTCCTGGATCTCACCGACCTCGATCCCTCCGACCGCGTCGACCATCTCGAGCACCCGCTCGGCCGGGAGCCCCGCCCGCGCGACCGCGTCCTGGTCCACGCGAACGCTGATCATAGGCTGCCCCGCCAGCTGCTCCCCCGAGATGTCCGCTGCACCGTCTACGTCGACAAGAAGGCGCTGGATGTCATTCGATATCCGCAGCAGTGTATCGAAGTCATCACCGTACACCTTGATACCGAGATCGGATCGAATGCCCGCGACGAGTTCGTTCATCCGCATCTCGATGGGCTGTGTGTACGCGATGGTCTGCCCGGGAAGGTCGGAGACGACCTCCTCCATCGCGCGGACGAGCTCGTCCTGCGAGCGAGCCGCCCGCCACTCGTCCCGCGGCGTCAGCGTGATGAAGAGGTCCGAGAGCTCCGTGCCCATCGGGTCGGTGGCCACCTCCGCGGTCCCGATGCGGCTCCAGATGTGCGCGATCTCGTCCGGAAATGCCTCCAGAAGCGCTTTCTCCATGAGCGTGTCGTACTCGACCGACTCCTCGATGGAGATCCCCGCGAGTCTCACTACATTGAGCGCGACCGACCCCTCGCTCAGGCGCGGTACGAACTCCGACCCCAGGTTCAGCGCGAGCAGCCCCGTCGCGGCGAGAATTGCCAGGACGAGGGAGATGGCAAAGCGACGGTGGTGCAGCACGCGGTCGAGAGCGCGCGAGTAGCCCCTGAGCAGCCACCGCATGATCGCGGTCTCGCGGACGGAGGGGCGTTTGGGGAGGAGCCACTGCGAGAGCAGCGGCGTCAGGAAGAGCGCCACAAGGAGGGCGCCTGCGAGAGCGAACATCAGGGTCAGGGCCATCGGCCGGAACATCTTCCCCTCGGTCTGCTGCAGCGTCAGGATGGGTAGAAGAACGAGCGTGATGATCACGACTCCGAAGAAGACCGGTCGCGCGACCTCCTTGCTGGACTCCTGGATGACAGCGGCTCGCTCCCGGCTGGTGAGGGCCCGACCGAGCTCGCGGCCGCGCTCCGCCAGACGCCGCACGTTGTTATCCGCCATCACGACCGACCCGTCCACGATGATCCCGAAGTCGATCGCGCCGAGGCTCAGGAGGCTGGCCGCGATCGCGAACGCACGCATACCGAGCGCCGCAAGCACCATGGAGAGCGGAATCGTGAGTGCGATGATGAAACCCGTGCGCAGGTTCCCGAACATGAGGAACAGGACGGCTATCACGAGGATGGCGCCGATGAAGAGGTTGTGCCTCACGGTCTCGATGACGAGGTCGACGAGCTCGGTCCGGTTGTGGACGACCTCGATCTCGACGCCCTCCGGGAGCGCGGGCAGAACGTCCTCAAGCTGTTCCTCCAGGGCCTGGGTCACCTCCTTGCTGTTCTCCCCCATCAGCATGAAGGCGAGACCCAGAATCGCCTCGCCTTCCCCGGCGGACGTGACCGCGCCGCGTCGGATCGCGTGCCCCTCACGCACCTCGGCGACCTCCCGGACCCGCACGGGAACGCCGTCGACGCTTCTGATCACGACGTTGCCGATCTCCTCCGCGGTCGTGAGACGCCCGATGCCGTGGAGGAGCAGCGCGTCGCCGGACACCGTGATCGTGCCGCCGCCGACGTTCCTGTTGTTCTCTTCGAGCGCACCGATGACGTCCTGGAGCGTGAGATCGTAGGCGATCAGTGCGCGCGGCTCGACGATGACGTCGTGCTGCTTCTCGAAGCCGCCCCACGAGTTGACCTCGGCGACACCGGGAACCCGTCGAAGCTCGGGCTTCACGATCCAGTCGTGGATGGTCCGAAGCTCGGACAGAGACCTGGATCCGTCGGGGGAGCGGACGATGTAGTGGAACACCTCACCCAGTCCCGTCGCGATCGGTCCGAGTGAAGGAGGATCGATGCCGTCCGGCAGCGTGACCGTGCCCAGTCTTTCCAGAATGAGCTGACGCGCGTCGTAGACCGAGGTCTCGTCGTCGAATGTCGTCACCACCTGCGAGAATCCCGACTTGCTCAGCGAACGGACGTTCACGAGCCCCGGAATCCCTGAAATGCCGACCTCGACCGGGAAGGTAACCTGACGCTCGATCTCCTCCGGGTTGAGGGCGGGAGCCACGGTGTTGATCTGGACCTGGACGGGCGTGGTTTCGGGAAACGCGTCCACCGGGAGCGTGAGAAGCGCCCTGATCCCCAGAAGCGTAGCGATGAGGAAGAGCACCGAAACGAGTGCGCGGTTCCGGAACGCACCTTCGACGAGCTGCTTGAGCATGAGCCTGCGACTCCTCTCTAGTGGGCGCAGCCGACGCCGAAGCGCGACCTCTGGAACTCGGATTTCAGAAGGTAACTCTGCTCGACCGCCACGAGATCGTCGTCGGAGAGCCCGGCCGTGACGACCGTCATGTCGCCCGCACCTCCCCCCGTCTGGACCCGGCGCAGCTCATACAGGTCGCCTTCGAGCCGCACGAAGACGAAGGGACTCCCCTCGAAGCTGTAGACGGTGTCGCGAGGAACGAGCAGCGAATCGGAGCGCTCATCGGTGGTGATGCTTGCGTCCACGAACATCCCCGCGCGCAGCAGACCGTCGGGGTTCGGGACCTCCGCGCGCACCTGCGCCATTCGTGTCGTCTCGTCGAGATGGCTCGAGATCCACGTGATCTCACCGTAGATGTGGTGCTCCAGCGATGCGGAGCGTATCTCCACCGCTTGACCGATGCGGAGCCGGGAGACGTCCCTCTCAGAGACGGCCAATGTGACCCACAGAGAACTCAGGTCGGCCACCGTGAAGAGGCGGTCTCCCACCTCGGCCAGGTCGCCGACGACCGCATCCCGCCCGATGACGGTCCCGTTGAACGGGGCCGCGAGCGGCAGCACGGAGCTCACCTCATGCTCAGACACCGTCCGATCGATCGCCCCGCGGTCGAGGCCCATCTCGAGCAGGCGTTGCTCAGCGGCACCGAGGCCGGCGAGGGCCGTCTTGTGCCTGGCTTCAACGTCCCGGAAGTGCCGCGTGGAGGACATCTCCTTCTCGAAGAGCTCGCGCTCCCGTGCCAGCTCCTCCGATGCGACCTCTTCGCGGGCCAGCGCTGCGAGAAGCTGCGCCTTCGCGTCGGCGATGCCGGATGAGGTCAGCTCGGCAAGAACCTCTCCCCGCCCTACCTCCTGACCGAGTTCAGCGAAGACGCGACGGACGACACCGTCCGTGAGGGGTGTGACATGTACCAGACGGTTCTGGTCGAACTCCAGCTGACCCACCGCAAACACAGTCGTCGCCGCAGGACCGCGATGCGGACGTCTGGCGATGATGCCCGCTTTGGCCTCGGACGCCTCCGACGGCAAGCGGATCTTGAGCCCCTCGCCGGGCTTCAGACCATGCGCGAGCCCGGGCTGACAGATGCCGCACTCCGCTTCGTAGAGATCGTGCTCCCCGCAGTAGACGGCCCCGGACGCACCGACGGAGTGGTCGCATCCGGCATCATGCTGGTGGGCGGACGGCTCCTCGGAGCCGTGTCCGGCGCCGCCGCACTCTTCCGCGTCATGGGCATGCGCGTCGTCCGGACGGACGACAGGCGCATGCGATACGCATCCTCCACAGTCATCAACTGCAGAGCCGTCGGCTTCGCTCATAGCGCCCGCTTCTCCGTCGCATCCTCCGATGAAGACACCGACGAGGATGAGTGCAGTGAGAGCGGCGACAGAATCCAACCTGCTGATGGAGTTTCCCATGACTCCTCCCCTTCTCGCTCCAACGCTGTCGGGGGTGCCAGGCACCCGGGGGACGGCGCCGCGCGACATGCCGGCGAACAGCGGAGACGCGCTCCGCTCAGCCAGCGCAGCTTCTTCGTACGAGTGAGAATGTCTGAACGACTGGGGAGGATCAGAGTCTGAGGACGGTGAACCCTGTCGTTGGAGGTCGCTCCGGAGCTGGAGCGAGCAGGTGTGGCCTCGCGGGCGTCGCCGCCATGAGAGGCGGGTCCGCGTCGGCGGCAGGGGTGTGGATGGTCTCGTCATCACGCTGTTCGCGTGCAGACTTGATGGAGACGCTGGACGGCTGTACAGCCTCGCCCACGCCGCTCAGGAAGACGTGGGTGCAGTCGCCGCAGCTGCCAGGCATGTACGGTGCAATGGTGGGAACACGAGCTTGCACCGAGCTCTCTTCGCCGCGCTCCGAGCAGTCACACGCGCAGCCGATGGCAACTCCGAAAGCGGCACTGCCGCCATGCTCGACGCAGAGCGCGAGCGCATGCGCGCCTGGAAGAGCAAGCCACACACAGATGGCGGTAGCAGCAGCAACTCTCAGTGTCTTCATGCAGTGTCCACCGTCGTGGTGAGTGCCAGTTGCCATGTCACATTCATTATAGCCGCCCCAGGCTGTCATGTCCAGCGAGTGACGTCGGCGCGCGGAGGGTGTGCCCTGTTCAGTCCTGGTTCGGCCTTCTCCGCTCCGCCAGCAGTACGGTGTCTCTGAGCTCCTGCTCGCTGGCGGCCTCCAGCCATCGTTGTTCGAAGCCGGGGCTCTGCACGACCTGCGCGATCGCCGACAATGCGCGCAGGTGCAGGTCGCGATGGTCGATCGTCCCTACGAGAACGAACGCGATGCGAACGGGAAGGTCACCCTCGGCCAGCCGGATCCCGTCCCGGGCCCGCACCAGCAGGATGTCGAAGACATCCTCCCCCTCGACGATCACGTGCGGAACGGCCAGCCCCGGCGCCACGACCGTGCTGCTTTCCTGTTCCCTTGCCTCGAGGGCCTTCACAAGCACCGCGGATTCGATTTCGGTCCGCGGGGAGAGCGCCGTCGCCGCGGCTTCGAAAAACTCCTGACGCTCCACGCTGCCCTCGAGATCGAGGACCGCGCAGTCCTCGATGACGCGGTCGAAACGGTCGCGCACGATCGCATCGCGCTCACGGATGATCTCCTTGAGCTCGGCGTTCAGCGCTCCCGTCACCAGCTCCTTCGCAGCGATCCTCCGGATCACGTGGAGCATGGCGGACTCGATGGCCGGCTTCGTTCGGCCGTAGAACCAGTAGACGCAGAACCCGGCGACCACGAGCAGGATGACCGTGGCGAACGAGCCCTCTCCCATCTCGAGCATGACGAGCAGGATGCCGACGATCCCAGCGATCTGGAGCCACGGGTAGCCGGGCGCCCTGAAACGCGGCCGGTAGTTCTGCAGGCCGCTCTCCCGCAGTACGATAACGGCCACGTTGGAGAGCAGGTACGTCATCAGGAAGACGACCGAGGCCGCCTGCACGAGGAAGCTCAGCTCGACTAGGAGCGCGAGGATCACAAGACACCCCGTCACGAGGAGCGCGATGTGAGGGGTTCCGGTTTTCTCCGCGACCCTGCCCAGCGGCTCGGGGACGAGCCCGTCGCGGCCGAGCGCCAGCAGGTATCTGGACGCCGCCATGATCCCGCCGTTCGCCGTCGTGAGAAATGCGAGGATGGCCGCGATACTGAGCGCCACCTTGCCCGGGACGCCCATGAACACGGCGGCTCCGTCGGTGATCGGGGTCAGCGACCCGTCGAACACCTCGTCCGTCAGCACCCCGCTCGTCACGAGTATCATGAGGACATAGGCTATCCCGGTGACCACGAGTGCCAGCAACATCGCCCGGGGGATCACCCGTCCGGGGTCATCCACTTCCTCGGCGACACTGGCGACCTTCAGAAGCCCTCCGTACGAGACGAAGACGAACCCCGTCGTGGCCAATACCGCGCGAACGCCGTACGGGGCGAACGGCTGGAGATGCTGCACATTGATCGCCGGAAACCCGCGCACCAGGTAGAGCGCCATGAGGCCGATGAGCGCGACAATGAGAGCGACCTGCAGCCGCGCGGCCTCACGCACCCCCTTCAGGTTCATCCCCACGAAGACAACGCAGAAGACGGCGCCCGCGAGGCGCGGGTCGATCGGCATCACGAACCGAGCGAACGCGGCCAGACCGACGAGGGCGAACGCGCTCTTGAGCGAGAGGGAGAACCACGTGAGAAGACCGGCGATCGTACCGGCCGCCGCGCCCATGCTGCGCGAGACGAAGAAGTAGTCCGCGCCCGCCTTGGGCATGGCGGTCGTGAGCTCGGCGACACTCAAGAGGCCTGTTGCTGCGAGAACCCCCGCGAGCAGATACGATGCGATGACGGCGGGCCCGGCACGCGCGTGAGCGAGTCCGGGGAGAACAAAGAGGCCGGAGCTGATCATCGCTCCGGTCGCAATGCTGAAGACGTGAATCAGCCCGAGGTTCTTTCTGAGACCCACGCCACCTCCCTGTCCGCGGTCGCGGACGGTTGCCACTTGAGACTATCAATGTCCGAGCGGTTCGTGCAATGTGAGATTGTGCTGGAAATCCACGCCGGGCGTTTTCCGAGGCGGACGGGAACTCCGCGCGGAGGGATGTCGGGCTCAAGACATCCCCGGATGATCAGAGGCTGCCGGAAGGACCACCATGTCACGACCCGTGAATGGATGGACAGCCCACGACCTCGTTGCAGACGAGGTCGTGGACAGGCTGGACAGCTCCCCCGATGGCCTGAGCGCTGAGAACGCGCGGCGACGGCTCGAGCGGCACGGTCCCAACGCCCTCGCGACAGAGGAGGGCGCCGGGCCTCTGACGCTGCTCCTCAGGCAGCTCAGGAGCCCGCTCATCTATCTCCTCGCAGGAGCAGCCGGCGTTTCGCTCGTCGCCGGGAAGCTCGTCGATGCCGGCGTCATCGTCGGCGTCGTCGTCCTCAACACGGTCCTCGGTTTCATCCAAGAGTGGCGGGCCGAGGGCGCGCTCGAGGCCCTGCGGCAGATGGCGGCGCCGGTCGCCCGCGTCCTGCGGGACGGACGGGCACAGCAGGTCGAGGCGGCCGAGGTCGTTCCGGGAGATGTCCTTCTTCTGACGGCGGGCGATCGCGTGGCCGCCGACGCACGGCTCCTTGAGAGCAACGAACTTCGGGTCGACGAGTCGTCGCTGACCGGAGAGTCCGAGCCCGAGACGAAGGGGTCCGATCCCGTGGACGGGGACACGCCGCTCGGCGACCGCACGAGCATGGTCTTCATGTCCACCAGCGTGACGGGCGGGCAGGGCAGGGCCGTCGTCGTGGCGACCGGCATGCAGACCGAGATCGGCGAGATCGCCGGCGAGGTGCGCGCGACGGGGCGGGAGGAGACGCCGCTCCAGAGGCGCATGCACCGGCTCGGTGTCGTTCTGGGTGTTGTCGGGATAGCTCTCGCGGCGCTCGTGTTCGTGCTCGGGCTTCTCGGAGGTCACGGGATGCTCGACATGCTCCTCTTCGCCGTGGCCGTGGCTGTCTCGGCCATCCCGGAGGGTCTGCCGGCGGCCATCACGGTGGCCCTGGCGCTCGGACTCCGCCGCATGGCCGGCCGGAACGCGATCATCCGTCGTCTGACGGCCGTCGAGACCCTGGGCTCGACCACGGTCATCTGCTCC
>WJMD01000153.1 GCA_014728125.1 Candidatus Effluviviaceae Genus V sp. | reverse complement strand
TTGCTCGTCTCTGTGCCGAGTTCGGCGTACTTCTCGGCGCCGTTCCTGATGATCCACGGCACGTTGGCGTAGGTCTCGACGTTGTTGTTGTTCGTCGGTCTGCCCCAGAGACCCTTCACCGAGGGATACGGCGGTCTGAGATGCGGCATGCCGCGCTTGCCTTCGATGGAGGCGATGAGCGCCGTCTCCTCGCCGCAGACGAAGGCGCCCGCTCCCTCCTTGATATGAAGCGTCAGGTTGAAGCCGGAACCGAGGATGTCCTCCCCGAGAAAGCCGCGCTCGGTCGCCTGCTGGATGGCTATCCTCAGCCGCTTGACGGCGAGCGGGTACTCCGCCCTCACGTAGAAGTAGCCCTCGTCGGCGCCGACGGCGTAGGCGCAGATGGCGAGTCCCTCGAGCACGGCGTGCGGGTCGCCCTCGAGGATGCTCCGGTCCATGAAGGCGCCGGGATCGCCCTCGTCCGCGTTGACGATGACGTACTTCTTGCCCTCCGGCTGCTTCTTCGTCAGCTCCCACTTGACGCCGGTAGGAAAGCCGGCCCCACCGCGCCCCCGCAGTCCGGAGGCCTTCATGACCTCGATGACCTCTTCCGGAGCCATCCCGGTCACGACCTTCTTCAGGGCCTCGTATCCGCCGACCTCGATGTACTCGTCGATCGACTCCGGGTCGATGACCCCGGCGTTCCTGAGCACAAGGCGAACCTGCGGCGCGTAGTACGACTCGTCCGGGAGCTCCCTGTCCTCCGCTCGAACGAGGAACTCCTCGACGGGATCGCCGCCGACGATGTGGTCCTCGATGACGCGCGCGACCGCGTCGTGCTTGATGCCCCCGTAGGTGACCCTGGGCCGCCCGGGGAGCTCCACGTCGACGATCGGCTCGTTGTAGCACATGCCGACGCAGCCGGTCCGCCTGAGCGCCACGTCGAGTCCGCGCTTCTCGATCTCCTCCCGGAAGGTCTCCATGACCCGTCCCGCACCGGCCGCGATCCCGCAGCTCGAGAGACCGACCGTTACCGTGGGGCGTCGAGTCCTCTCGCTCATCCGTTGCCTCCCCCGCCTGCCTCACTGCTGTCGATGCCGTGCTCGCGGACGATCTGGACGATGTCGCGCGCCTCGTCCGGCGTCAGGCGGCCGAACGTCCTGTCCTCTATCATCATGACCGGAGCCAGACTGCAGCATCCGAGACACGCGACCGATTCCAGCGTGAACTCACCGTCGTCGGTGGTTCCGCCGTCCTCGACCCCGAGCTCGTCCATCAGCGCCTCGGTGATCGCCCCCGCCCCCTGCACGTGACAGGCCGTCCCGTGACAGACCTTGATCACGTATCTGCCGACCGGCTTCAGTCGGAACTGCGAGTAGAAGCTCGCCACCCCGAAGACCTGTGCCGCGGGCACACCGGCGCGCTCACCGATCCGCTCGAGCACCTCCTTCGGAAGCCACCCGATCTCGTCCTGTACCTTCTGGAGCATCGGGATCAGAACGCCGGGGGCGCTCCCGCAGCGCTTCGCCACCTCGTCGACGGTGGCCAGGTGCTGCGTGTTCGCCGCTCCGGAGACTGTCTCCTTCGTCATCACCCCCGCCTTTCAGGCTGTTGTCCCTCTCAGACGATCGCTCGCTCGCAGTCGCCGAAGAAGACGGACGACTCGTACTCCACGCGTTCGGGCGAGTCCGAGGCGTGCACGGCGTTCTGCGTCAGACTGCTGCCGAACCGTGCGCGGATCGTCCCGGGCGCGGCCTTCGCCGGGTCGGTCGCGCCGACGACCTCGCGGAGCTTCCTGACGGCGTCGTCTCGCTCGAGCATGACGCCGACGGTCATGTCCGAGGTGATGAATCGGACGAGATCCTCGAAGAACGGCTTGCCGACGTGGACGTCGTAGAACCGCTCGGCCTCGGCCGCGTTCATCTTCCGCGAGGCCAGCCCGACGATCCTGAACCCGGCCTCCTCGACCGCCGCCAGAATGAGCCCCGTCTTGGCCTCGCCGACCGCTCGAGGCTTCACCATGAGAAACGTCCTCTCCATGTGGTCGACTCCCTATCTCGCTTCCCTCGCTGCGTTCCGCCCGACGTCGAGCGCCTTCTCATTGATCTCCTCGGTACCCGACGGCACGCGGTCGAGCACGGCGTCGCGCATGCTCTCCCAGCCGACGACGCCCGTGAGCTCGGCGATGGCGCCGAGGGCGATGACGTTCGCGAAGAGCCTGCGCCCGCACTCCTCGATCGCCAGTTCGGTCAGCGGGATCGCGACCGCCCCCGGCCTGTCGATCGAGTCCACGAGACTCGAGTCGTAGACCATGATACCGTCCTCCTTGAGCGAGGAGGCGTACTCCTTCAGGGCCGCGGGCGTCATGACCAGGAGCACGTCGACGGTCGTGGCCTTCGGATAGTCGATCTCGCCGTCCGAGATGACGACGTCGCTCTTGCTCTTCCCTCCGCGCGCCTCGGGGCCGTAGCTCTGCGTCTGCACGACGTTCCGGCCCTCGCGGACGGCGGCCTCCGCCAGGAGCTTCCCGGCGAGCATCAGCCCCTGCCCGCCGGACCCCGACAGCCTGATCTCGGTCCTGGTCCTTGCCTCGGTCACGTCTCTCACCCTCTCCGACTTGTCACGGAACACCGTACTGAGGTCTGCACGAGCCCCACCGGTCCGCTCAGACCTTGAGCCGATCGGCCATGCGGTCGTACGACTCCAGGAGCTTCTTGACGCCGGCGATCGCCGACGGCGTCTCGGTCAGCTTCTCCCCGAGCTGGTCGTAGACGTCGATGAACTCGGGAAGCTCCTTCCGGCGGATGATACCCCGCGTGAACCTGTCCTCGAGTTCCTCCTCGGACATCTCCTCGGCGCGCGCCACCGGCACCGCGTTCTCCTTCATCCAGCGCAGCATGTCGACAGGGGACGCGAAACTGTTCATGCGACCGTAGCTGGTGTGACAGTTCGCGATGACCTCCACCACGGAGAACCCGTTGTGCTCGATGGCCTGTCGAATGAGCTTCTCGAGCTCGCGGACGTGATAGACCGACGTCCTGGCGACGAACGAGGCCCCGGCGCCGACCGCGAGCTTCGCGCAGTCGAATTCGTGCTCGGGGTTGCCGTACGGCGCCGTCGTGCCGCGCTTCCCGTGCGGAGTCGTCGGAGAGTACTGTCCCCCGGTCATCCCGTAGATGCAGTTGTTCGCGACGATGGCGGTCATGTTGATGTTCCGCCGGCACGAGTGGATGAAGTGGTTCCCGCCGATCGCCAGCGCGTCGCCGTCTCCCATCGCCGTGATGACGTTGAGCCTCGGGTTCGCGAGCTTGAGCCCGGTGGCGAACGCGAGGGCGCGGCCGTGCGTCGTGTGCAGTGTGTTGAAGTCGACGTAGGCCGGCATCCGGCCGGTGCAGCCGATGCCCGAGACCATGGCCACGTCGTTCTTGTCGAGAGCGAGGCTGTGGATGGCACGCACCATGGCGCTCATGATGATGCCGAGCCCGCATCCGGGGCACCACACGGTCGGGAGCTTCTTCGCGGGTCTCAGGTACTCGCGCGCGGTCTCGATCTCCCGACTCATCGCCCCACCTCCTTCCGCACGAAGTCCGATATCTGGTCGGGGACGAACAGGTGACCGTCGACCCGACCGAAACGCTTGACGGGAACCTCGTCGCACATGGCGCGTTCGACCTCGAGGACGTACTGTCCGAGGTTCATCTCGGGCACCACGATGAGCTTCAGCTGGTTCAGAAGCTCTCTGAGCCGCTTCTTCGAGAACGGCCAGATCGTCTTGACACGCATGAGCCCCGCCTTGATGCCCTCGTCGCGGAGGGTCCGCACCGACGCCTTGGCGACCCGGGCCGTCGAGCCGTACGCGAAGAGAAGCACGTCGGCGTCGTCGGTCATGTACTCCTCGTACCGCGCGAGGCTGTCGGCTCGGCTCTCGATCTTGTCGACGATGTGATGGATCTTGTGGTTCACCTCGTCGGAGACCATCGTGGGGAAACCGCGCTTGTCGTGGGTGAGCCCGGTGACGTGGAACCTGTACTCCCCGCCGTACGGTGAGAGGGGTGCGATGATCTCTCCGCACTCGTCGAACGGACAGTAGTCTCCGAGACCTGTGAGGGGTTCCTTCCGCATGTCGAGGCCGAACGTGCCCGCCTGAGGGAACGTGACGCTCTCTCTCATGTGGCCGATGACCTCGTCCATCAGGAGCAGGACCGGCGTCCGGTAGAGCTCCGCCAGGTTGAGGCAGTCGACGGTCATGGTGAAGCACTCCCGGACGCTCGACGGCGCGAGCGCGATGACGGCATGGTCGCCGTGCGTGCCCCACCGGGCCTGCATGATGTCGCCCTGGGCGGGCTGGGTCGGAAGCCCCGTCGATGGTCCGGCCCGCTGCACGTTGATGACGACGCACGGCACCTCGGCGAGACAGGCGAAGCCGACGTGCTCCTGCATGAGCGAGAAACCCGGGCCGCTCGTCGCGGTCATCGAACGGGCCCCCGCGAGCGACGCACCGATGACGGCAGCCATCGATGCGATCTCGTCCTCCATCTGGATGAACCGTCCCCCGACGAGCGGGAGCGTCCGCGACATGATCTCGGCGACCTCCGAGGACGGCGTGATCGGATAGCCAGCGAAAAAATCGAGACCTCCGGCGAGCGCTCCGATCGCGGCGGCCTCGTTCCCCTGCAGGACCTGGGTGTACGGCGTCTGGTTCTTCATGTTGGAACCTCAACCCCCCGGGCGTTCGCAGTACCTAGGTGTCGTCCGACGTCCCGCTCTTACCGGCGCGCTCCTTATGGACCGTGATCGCCATGTCAGGACACAGCATCTCACATAGATAGCACGCGATGCACGCGTCCGGATTCTCGACGACGGGCCTGCCGCTCGGATCGCACGACAGGACGCCCTTCGGGCACATCTCATAGCAGATGCCGCAGTTCTTGCACCAGTCCTCGTGGATGTAGATCTCGGAACCCGGATGCTCGCTCTGCGAAGGATAGCGCCACGCGCGCTTCTGCTTCTTCTGCTGTTCCCTGCTCGCTTCCTTGCTCATGCTCACCCCCGAAGCGACCCAGACAAGAGCTCAGGGATCTCACTCGGACGCTCGGCGACAGGCACGCCGGCCGCCTTCAGCGCCTCCATCTTCTCCTCAGCCGTTCCCTTGCCGCCCGCGATGATCGCGCCGGCGTGTCCCATGCGTTTCCCGGGCGGAGCCGTCCGCCCGGCGATGAACGACACGACCGGCTTGTCGAGCTCGCGCTCGATCCAGGCGGCCGCCTCCTCCTCGTCCGTTCCGCCGATCTCGCCGATCAACACGATGCCCTCGGTCTCGGGATCGCGCGCGAACGCCTCGAGCGTGTCGATGAAGTTCGTCCCGATGATCGGGTCTCCGCCGATGCCGATGACCGTCGACTGTCCGAGTCCGTGCCTCCGGAGTCCGTCGACGACCTCGTAGGTCAGCGTCCCGCTTCTCGAGACGACGCCGATGGGACCTCTCTCGTGGATGGGACCGGGCATGATGCCGAGCTTGCACTTGCCGGGACTGATGAGCCCGGGACAGTTCGGACCGACGAGCCTTGTCCCTGTCTCGTGAAGCCGGGCGTACATCCGGGCGGCGTCGAGCGTGGGCACGCCCTCCGTGATGGCGACGACGAGTTCGATACCGGCCTCGCCCGCCTCGACAACGGCGTCGGCCGCGAACCGCGCCGGCACGAAGACGATCGACGCATCGGCACCGGTCTTCTCGACCGCCTCCCTCACGGTATCGAACACCGGCACGTCCTCGACCGATTGTCCGCCCTTCCCCGGAGTCACACCGGCGACGACGTTCGTTCCGTAGTCGAGCATGCCGCGCGCGTGGAAGCCGCCGTCGCGGCCGGTGATGCCCTGAACGCAGACCCGGGTCTTCTCGTCTATGTAGATGCTCACGCGGCCCTCCCCGCCATCTCGACGACCTTCTGGACGGCGTCGTCCATCGTCGCGGCCGTCACGAGGTCGTGCTCGGAGAGAAGCTCCCTTGCCTCCTCCTCGTTCGTGCCGGTCAGACGAACGACCACACCGAGGTCGAGCGGCCGCCGCTCGAAGGCCTCGATGAGGCCGCGGGCGACGTCGTCACACCGGGTTATGCCGCCGAAGATGTTGATCAGGATCGCCTTGACGCCGGGGTCGCTCGAGATGATGTCGAGCGCGGTGACGACCTTCTCCGGTGTCGAACTGCCGCCGATGTCGAGGAAGTTGGCAGGCTCACCGCCGAAGTGCTTGATGACGTCCATCGTCGTCATGGCGAGCCCCGCGCCGTTCACGAGACAGCCCACGGTGCCGTCGAGTTTGACGTAGGAGAGTCCCGCCTCGCGCGCCCTGCGGGTCTCATCGGTCTCGAGCGAGGGATCCCGCATCGCGGCGATGTCCTCGTGACGGAAGAGCGCGTTGTCATCGATGAGCATCTTGGCGTCGACCGCCGAGACGTCTCCGTCGGGCGTCACGACGAGCGGGTTGATCTCCGCGAGTGAGGCGTCGCTCTCGTTGAAGGCCGTCCAGAGCTTGAAGATGACGTCCCCGATCCTCCGCGCCACGTCGGGCCGGGGATCAACGGCGCCGCCGAGCGCGGCGGCCTCCTCTCTGGAGAGCCCGTCCTGGGGGTCGACCGGGTGCCTGTGGATCTTCTCCGGGGTCGCGGAGGCGACCTCCTCGATGTCGACGCCTCCGGCCGAGCTGACCATGAAGACCGGACGCTTCGATGCCCGGTCGATGACGACGCCGATGTAGATCTCGTCGGCGATGTCGACGGCCTCGTAGACGATGACCTTCCCGACGGTCAGCCCCTTGATGTCCATGCCGAGGATGTCGGCCGCCGACCGCTCGGCCTCGTCGGGGTCGGCCGCGAACTTGACGCCCCCGGCCTTTCCCCTTCCTCCTACGTGGACCTGGGCCTTGACGATGATCGGCGCGCCCGTCCGCTCCGCGAAAGCCCGCGCCTGTGAGGGGGAGTCCACGACCTCGAACGGCGGCATCGGGACCTCGTAGCGGGAGAGGATCTCCTTCGCCTGGTACTCGTGGATCTTCACAGGTCTCCTCCCGGGTACCGTTCGCGCGCCGACGAGCTCGGGCCCGCGGGACGGTTCCCCGCCGGTTCGACTAGATGAGATCGCCCAGCACATCCTCGAGCGTCGGCTCGCCCTGAACGTCCAGCTCGTAGAGCACCCGGACGCTGGGCTTGTTGATGTCGATGACGCGCCTCAGGTCGATCGGCGTACCGATGATGACGTAGTCGCACTCGACGGCGTTCACGGTCTTCTCGAGATCGGCGACCTGTTCGTCCGAGTAGCCGGCCGCGGGGAGGAGCGTCCCGATGCCGGGGTAGGTCTCGTACATCTCCTTGATCTTGCCGACGGCGTGCTCGCGCGCATCGACCAGCTCGGCGCCGGCCGACTCGGCGGCGACCGTGCCGGCCCCGTACTTCATGCCGCCGTGGGTCAGTGTCGGACCGTCCTCGACGACGAGGACCTTCTTACCCTTGAGGTCGACGCTCTCCTCGAACGTGACGGGCGAGTTCGCGTGCACGATGCGAGCGTTCGGGTTGACCGATGCGATGTTGGCCTCGAGCTTCTCGATGTCGTCCCGCTTCGCCGTCCCCTCCTTGTTGATGATGACGACGTCCGCCATGCGGAGGTTCTGCTCGCCCGGGTAGTAGGTCAGCTCGTGCCCGACGCGATGGGGGTCGGCCACGACGACGTAGAGGTCGGCGGCGTAGAACGAAGCGTCGTTGTTGCCTCCGTCCCACAGGATGACGTCGGCCTCCTTCTCCGCCTCCTCGAGAATGCGCTCGTAGTCGACGCCGGCGTAGACGACATTCCCGCGCGCGATGTGCGGTTCGTACTCCTCCATCTCTTCGATGGTGCACTCGTGCTTCTTGAGATCGTCGTACTCCGCGAAGCGCTGCCAGATCTGCTTCGCGAGGTCACCGTACGGCATGGGGTGCCTGATGGCGACGACCTTCTTGCCGGCCGCCATGAGCGTCTCGGCGATCTTCCTGGTCGTCTGGCTCTTGCCGCATCCGGTCCGGGTCGCGCAGACGGCGACGACCGGCTTCTTCGAGGTGATCATCGTCTCCTCGGCGCCGAGCAGCAGGAAGTTCGGTCCGAGCGCGTTCACGAGCGACGCCTTGTGCATGACGTACTCGTGCGGCACGTCGCTGTAGGCGAAGACGACATCGTCGACCGAGAACTCGGCGATGATCTCCGGGAGATCGTCCTCGTGGCGGATCGGTATGCCCTGGGGATAGAGCGAGCCTGCGAGTTCCGGAGGATACGCACGACCCGAGATGTCCGGGATCTGGGTCGCCGTGAAGGCGACGACCTCGAACTCCTCACGATCCCTGTAGACGAGGTTGAAGTTGTGGAAGTCCCTTCCTGCGGCGCCCATGATCACCACGCGTCGTCGCTGCATCCGTCCTCCCTGGCGAACTCCTCCGTGAGACGGCGCGACTCGAAGGCGCCGCCGGTGAACCGCCCGGACGACCGTGAGCGGTCCGTCGTCCGGGCCAAGCGTGCGAGAATCCCCCGGCGAGACGCGTGGATGCGCCGTCCCTGCGGGGGATTCCTCGAATCAAAGAGGCCGAGCCAGATCACAAGGTGAATTCTGAATCAGCCACGGGGTCCATGGTACTCGAAACGCCCTCTTCTGTCCACCCGAAAGCCCCGAAAAACAGCCGTTTTCCTCTGGAAGAGGGCGTGCGCTCTTAGGCTTCAGCGGCTCCCCCCCAGACACCCCCGTCCGCGTTCGAGGATGGTGGCGATGATCGATCGTGTCGACCGGCCGGGCACGGGAGCGAGCGCGACCACCTGCCCACCCCGCGACTCCACGACGTCCGCGCCGACGATCGTGTCGCGCGTGTAGCCGGCGCCCTTGACGAGAACATCCGGCTGAAGGGCTTCGATCACCTCGAGCGGCGTCGGTTCGTCGAAGAGGACAACGTAGTCAACGACCGAGAGGGCATCCAGAACATGCGCCCGGTCCTCCTCGGGCACGATCGGGCGGCACGGCCCCTTGAGTTCGCCGACCGACCGGTCGGTGTTGAGGCCGACGACGAGCACATCGCCCAGAGCCTTCGCGCGGGAGAGATAGTCGACGTGTCCCCGGTGCAGGATGTCGAAGCACCCGTTCGTGAAGACGATCCGCCTGCCCGCGTCCCGGTGCCCGCGGCAGGCCTCCACCAGTTCCTGACGCTCGACGACGGCCACGTCAGCTCTCCCCGAGATGCTCGTCGAACGAGGCCGTGATCTCGTCCGGCGTCACCGACGCCGTCCCGATCTCCCGGATGACGATGCCGGCGGCGTGGTTCGCGATCTCTGCGGCCTCGACCATGCTCGCACCGGCGCCCAGCGCCGCGCCGAGCACGCTCACCACCGTGTCTCCCGCACCGGTCACGTCGTAGACCTCCCGGGCGACGGTCGGAAGATGGACGTGCTCACCTCCCCTGATGAACAGGCTCATCCCCTCGTCGCCGCGGGTCACGACGACGCAGTCGGCTTCGAGTTCCTCCGAGAGCTTCCATCCGACCGCAGACAGCGTCTCCGCGTCGACGATACGGACGCCGGCGGCGATGCCGGCCTCTCGCTGATTCGGCGTGATCGCCGAGACGCCCCTGTAATGAGGGAAGTGGGACTCCTTGGGGTCGACACAGATGGTCAGACCGAGTTCGCGGGCTCTGGCGATTCCCGCGGGAAGGGTCTCATCGGTGAGGACGCCCTTCCCGTAGTCGGAGACGACCAGCACATCGCACCGCTCCAGCGCCGCCCTCAGCGCCTCGAGGATCCTCCCGGACGCCGGTTCGCCGACCGGGCCGATCGACTCGCGGTCGGCCCGCACGACCTGCTGGTTGCGGGCTATGATCCGGGTCTTCGTCGTCGTCATCCGTTCGTCGAGACGCACGACTCCCGACGTGTCGACCCCTCGTCCCTCGAGCAGGTCGACGAGCTCGCGGCCGGGCGCGTCGTCCCCGGCGACCGCGACGATCCGTGCGGGGCACCCGAGGGCCGCCACGTTCTCGGCCACGTTCGCGGCACCCCCGAAGCGGACCGACTCACGCTCCACCTCGACCACCGGAACGGGGGCCTCCGGCGAGATCCTGCTGACGTCCCCCCAGATGTACCGGTCGAGCATCATGTCCCCGAAGACGGCCACCCGCACACGGGGGAGGCCATCGAGGATCTCGGAGAGCCGCTCACGCGACAACCCGGACATGCTGCGTCCTCCTTGCACTCATTCTCGGGCGACGATCCGACACCGGACACCGGATGCTAGACGACCGCACCCCGGCAGTCAAGCCCGCCGGGGTCGCCGTCAGAAGAAAAGCGGCCGACCCGTGCAGGGCCGGCCGCCTCGGTTCGTGCGGTTGCCGTGGTCGATCACGAATCCGTCAGCTTGACGGGTTCGATGGCGCGCCTCCGCCGCGGCTTCCTCTTCGGATGCTTCGGAACCATGAGATCGGGATAGGCATTGTGGAGCGCCTGGATCGACGACCCGTTGAAGCAACCCGTCAACATGCCGCCGAGCCCGTGCTCGCGGAAGAGGTGATAGGTCACGTCCTGGAAGACGCGCTCCCTCGGGACCTTCAGCACCTCCTCGCACAGCCAGCGGGTCGCCCGCCGCGCGTTCGCGAGCCCCTGCTCACCCTGCCAGAAGTTCTTCGGGACGTTCCTGAACTCCCAGGGATGGAAGCGCCCCGGATAGGCGTTCTCGATGGCCCGGAAGAACGAGCCCTTGAAACAGACGGAGAGCATCCCGCGGAGGTTGTGCTTTCCGAAGGTCGTCGCTGAGATGTTCTTCGGAATATCGCAGACCGGGCAGCTCTCGACCTCCTCGATCATCCAGCGCGTGGCCTCGGCGGCCAGCCTGTAGCGGTCGGGGCCCTGCCACATGCCCTTGACGTTGAACTGCCACTTGTGGAATCGGCCGGGATAGGCGTTGTCGATCGCCCGATACGGCGACCAATCGAAACAGCTCCCGAGCATCCAGGTCAGCCCGTTCTCGTAGAAGAGCTTCTTGTGGATCGTCTTGGGGATCGCTTCGACGGGGACGCCCAGCTTGTCCTCAAGAAGGTAGCGCGTGATGACCGCGGCCCGCCGTCTCCCCTCCTTGCCGTGGAAGAAGTTGTTCGGGAAACGCCGACGCCGTTTCGAACAGACGTCCTCGTAGATCTGGATGGCCCGGTCGCGCTCAAGCTGAGGCGCCTGAGAGCCGGTATCCAGCTTCTTCAGTTCCGTAACCATAGCCCCTCCAGTCTACAGTCCGGACAACTGGCAAAGCTGTGAGTCATTGGTGAAGTGTTGCCCAGTCACACAGGTTACACTCTGTGTCAATCACGCTCATCCCACATTATCACTCCCCCCGAAACCTGTCAAGTGCAATGTCCGTCAAAGCGTACAACGGCGGCTTTGGGCGCCGGGACTTGTGCTGCGGCTCGCACGGGCCGCACAAGACGGTCACCCTGAGTAAGACTCGCTATCGAGCAGGGAATCGACTGAGGAGCGCTTGCCGGGCCTCCGGTCGGGACGGGCGGACTCGGCGTCCCAGAGAACCCCCGCCGTCGATCCGACGCTCCCCCGACGCCGCGCTGTCGTGCCGGGAGGCGGGGCACCTCGTCCGCCGCTGAGCCCCGCCTCCGTCGCGACATGAGGCGGGCCCGCACCGGGCGTGAATGCTCGTTCGAGTACCGACATGCGACGGCGAAGCGGAGGACCAGGATGGCATGACGCTTGCTAGCGCGGCCGGGAAAAATGGCTTGACATCCCAACGGCACCTCCTTATCTTTGCCCCAACCTTGGACCCGTTGTGGTGGCAACCCCACCCCGGCGCGTCGCTTATGCGAGCCTTGGCACATCGTCACATCGCCTGTGCGGGGCTGAGCGAAGGAGGACGATGCCCGAGAAGCAGCAGCAGAAGAAGATCAACATCGAGCTTCGACCTGAGGAGGCGGAGGGCATCTACGCGAACTTCGCCGTGATCACTCACTCGCCCGCCGAGTTCGTGATCGACTTCATCCGCGTCCTCCCCGGCGCCCAGAAGAGTCGGGTCCACGCGCGGATCGTGATGGCTCCGCAGAACGTCAAGTCGTTCGTGCGGGCCCTCGAGGAGAACGTCAAGAAGTTCGAGGCCCAGCACGGCGAGATCAAGGCCGCGGGCAAGGACGACGAGACACGACAGATCGGCTTCCAGTAGCCGAGATGAACGAATATGAACGGCCATCCGGGAATGGCTTCCGGGGCCGGACGAGAGACAGGCATGACGGATCTTTGGTGGGCCAGAGGGTTCGGAGGGCCCTCAGGAACCAGAGGGAGGTGAATGACCGAAGAGAACCTGTCAGTCCTGATTGAAGGAGTGCGGTTCGAGTAAGGATGCTATTGACTGGAGCTGAGCACAAGGAGGCTCGGAATATGAGACGCGGAATTCTGACCGTTCTGACCATGGCGCTGCTCATCGTCTTTGCGACGAGCGCCAGCGCGTACGACTGGCTCTACACGGGCGACACGGCGATGACGCACGACGCCGGCGCCTTCGGCTTCAAGGCCGGCATCTACTACCTGATGGCCGACTCGTCCTACGACCAGGACGGCGAGAAGCAGGACTGGCCCGAGGACACGTCGTGGACCGCGATGTGGATCCCGGTCAACCTGTTCTACAGCCCGATGGACCAGCTGGAGCTCGGCGTCAACGCCAAGTTCGCCATGAAGAAGTATGAGTACCCGGCGATGGAGCGTGAGACCGAGGAGGCC